>NZ_JBHWES010000090.1:0-42199 GCF_042734105.1 Streptomyces sp. NPDC059679
CAACGCCCACCCCGCACACCACACGAAGAAACCCTCACCCAACTCTTCGCCGAAACCCTCGGAACCACCCAAGTCGGAATCGACGACAACTTCTTCACCCTCGGCGGACACTCCCTCCTCGCCACCCGCTTGATCAGCCGCATCCGCACCACCCTGGACGTCGAACTCACCATCCGCGCCCTCTTCGAAGCCCCCACCGTCGCCGGCCTCGCCGAGCGCATCGAAGACGGGGCGAGCCAGGATCCGTTCGATCCGCTCCTCCCGATCCGCTCGAGCGGCAAAGAGCGACCGCTGTTCTGCGTACATCCGGTATCAGGGCTCAGCTGGTGTTACGCCGGTCTGCTGCGGCACATCCCAGAAGAAGTCCCCATTTACGGGCTCCAGTCGCGCGGCCTGATGGGGAAGGAGCCGCTGCCTACCTCCCTGGAGGAAATGGCGCGGGATTATGTGGAGCTGATGCGTTCTGTTCAGCCCGTCGGCCCCTACCGGCTGCTCGGCTGGTCCTTCGGGGGGCTGGTCGCTCATGCTGCGGCGGTACTGCTACAGAGTCAGGGAGAAGTCGTCAGCCTGCTGACCATGCTCGATGCCTATCCAAACGACGGGGTTCTTCCATCGGGCCCGGAAAAAGAAGAGAACCTTATATACGCACTGGCGGAGGGCGCCGGATACACAATCCCGGAGGATGCCGATGCGGCGGATCTCTCCGCCCTCCTCCGCGACTACGCCAGGCAGCACATGGGCGAGATGACAGGAGGCATCGCTCTCAGCGAGGACGAAATATCCGCGCTGGCCGTCGCGGTCGGTAACAACCGGGCCCTCGGGCGCTCCGCCACGCTGGAAAAGTTCTCCGGCGATGCGCTGTTCTTCACCGCAGGCGTCGACAACCATATGCCGGTGGCCGCTCCTCGGGCGTGGGCTCCGTATATCACGGGGCACGTGCACGAACACGCGGTTCCATGTGAGCACGTCAACATGATGCAGCCCGGTCCGCTCGCCGAGATCGGCCGAACGCTGGCCGCAGCGCTGCGGGAGCGACCGGAACGGTAGGCGATCAAGTCACAGTCGACGCAGATGAGCCTGGTGGCGTGGCGTATGCGCTACGCCACGCCACCAGGCCCATCGAATCACGCCGAAAGACGTGACATCAGCGGCTACCCAAATCCTTCTATTTCGCTTCCATAACCGAGAAATAAGAGCCGGAAATCGGGGTCACGCTCGAAAGGACGAATCCGGAATCGCTCAGCAAGGTCTCGAATTCCGCTGCCGTGCGTTCACGGCCGCCAGTGAGCACCATCATCCCGATGTCGCTCCATCGGCTGGGGTGCCATTCCTGGTCCTCCGGCACCAGCATCTCCACGATCAATAGCCGCCCGCCGTCCCGCAGCGCCTTCCTGCTGTTGCGCAGAATGGCGACCACTTGGCTATCCGTCCAGTCGTGCAGCACGCTGCACAGCATATGGGTGTCGGCCCCTGAAGGCAGCGATTTAAAGAAGTCGCCCTTTTCGAGCCGGCAGCGCTCTCCGAGCGACCGGATGTGCTCGGAATCCTTGACCATGTCGACGACCGACGGCCGATCGAAGAGAATTCCCCGGACATGATCGGCTTCGCGCAGGACGCGCTCCAGCATAAAGCCGTCGCCGCCCCCGATGTCCATGACGATGTCCGACTGCCGCCAGTCGGGCGTCGCGGAGAACTGCCCGTACAGCCGCCCGGTGCGCTCCCGCATCCGGCGCAGGAAAGCGCGATCGGCGTCGCCGTCGGAATTCTTGTGCGCGAAGAAATCCCCGCCGTGGACGCTGTCGAAGACCGAGCGCCCACTGCGGATGGTGTCGATACCGCGGAGCCAGGCCCGCTGGGAGTCGGCGTTGAGGACGGATTCGCGGACGCTGTTCGGGGCGTCCGCGCGGAGGCGGTGTCCGGTCTCGGTCAGCCGGAATGAGCGGGACGGGTCCTCCAGGAGCACGCCCACCGACACCAGGGCACGCAGCAGGCGGTAGAGGGATTCGATGTCCGCATCCGTGGCGGTGGCTATGTCCTCGACGGTCCTGGTGTCCGCCGCTATGACGTCGGCGATGCCGAGTTCGGCCGTAATGCGCAGCACGTGCGGCAGCACGGCGACACAGCTGTCGTCCGCCAGGGCCAGGTAATCCGCGAGCAGTGCTTCCGGTGTCAGTGCGCTCATCTGCCGACCTCTCTCATATCGTTTTCCTCCGTTTTCCGTTTGTCGAACGGAAGCAGGGTGAACGGAACGGGCTGAACGGGACCTGCTGACGGAACGGGGCCGAACGGGGGAACGGCCCGGAAGGACGTACCTTCCAGGCCGTTATCAGGATCATGTATAGCCGGTGACCTCGGACGGGATCTAGGCCTGCGAGGCCCCGGCCGCGACGCCGCGTAGCCGGTCGCGGATCACGCGTACCGCGGTCTCGGCGTTGTCCACCGTGACGGTGAAGATCCGGCCGTCGCCGAGCCGGACCACCAGGCCCTCACCGCGGCGGACGATCACCGCGGTGCCCTTGTCCGGGCGCCAGCGGTAGCCCCAGCCGCCCCACTGGAATGGGGTGACCCGGGGCGCGAAGTCCGCGTGGACCACATCATCGAGAGGAATACGGCGCCGGGGCAGCCCAATGTGGCCGCAGCGCACTTCCAGGGCCTCCTCGTCGACCCGCACGGCCACGTGGACGAAGGCCAGGGTGCCGAAGAGCATCAGCAGTCCGGCCGCGAGGCAGCCGATCACGGCCATGAGGAGCGGGGCCAGACCCGAGGTCCAGGGAGAGGCGACGGCCAGGTCGATGCCGAGCGCCACACAGGCGGCGCCCCCGGCGGCAAGCAGCCATTGGGCGCGGTTGTGCGCCCGCCCGGTCCAGATCTCAGGGGGCTTCCCGGCCCCGGCCGGCCTGTCGCGCTCGTCGTCCTCGCCGTGGTGCCTCATAGCTGGCAGGGTACCCACGTTCCGCTACCCCGGCAGAGGACTGTGGTAGGGAGCATGAAAGGTTTCCGGGCGAGCCCAGCTTTGGGCCGCGCCCTGGGCCGCACGCGTCAGCCCCGCGCCAGCCGCGTCAGCCCCGCGCCAGGGGTTCGGCCGCCAGCAGACGCCCCTCCGCGTACGCCAGGGCGGCCTCGGGCATCGCGGCCTCGCGGCCGCTGAGGAGCACGGTGAGCCGTCCCTGGGGAAGGTCCGCGAGCGCCGACGAGGCCGCCTGTGCCGCCTCGCCCGAGGGGGTGGGCGTGGCGCCGATCCGGCGCAGGGCCTGGGCGACGACGGCCCCGGCGGATCCGTGCAGGGCAATCGGCGGGGCGTCGGCCGGCTGGACGGCGGCCCGGATGCGGTCGGCGACCAGCTCGTAGTGGGTGCAGCCCAGGACGAGGGCCCGGATGTCGCGCGGGGTGCGGGCCGCGGCGTCGGCCACCGCGGCGTCGATCGCCGCCGAGTCGGCCCGCTGTACGGCCTCGGCGAGCCCCGGGCAGGCCACCTCCGTCACGGTGACGCCGTCCGCGAAGTCGCTGATGAGTCGGCGCTGGTAGGGGCTGCCCGTGGTGGCGGGGGTGGCCCAGATCGCGACGGGTCCGCCGCCCGCCGCCGCGGGCTTGATCGCGGGTACGGTCCCGATGACCGGCAGCCCGGGCTCCAGCTCGGCCCGCAGCGCGGGCAGGGCGTGCACGGAGGCGGTGTTGCAGGCGACGATCAGCGCGTCGGGGCGGTGCACGGCGGCGGCGCGGACGCAGGCCAGCGCGCGCTGGGTGACGTCTTCGGGGGTGCGCGGGCCCCAGGGCATGCTGTCGGGGTCCGAGGAGAGAACGAGATCGGCGTCCGGCCGGAGCCGATGCACCGCAGCCGCTGCCGGGAGCAGGCCGATTCCGGAGTCCATGAGCGCGATCTTCACCCGGTCACTTTAATGGATCGCCCTGATGCGCCCGGCGACCGGGCTCCTGGTCGGGCAGACTGCCACGGTGGACGCGCTGACGTGGATCGCCGTGGGGTCACTTGCCGTGTGGGCGTGGCTGCTGCTGGGCCAGGGCTTCTTCTGGCGTACGGATGTCCGGCTGCCCCGCGGCGGTACACAGGTGGACCCCGGTACACAGGTGGACCCCGGTGCGCGGCCGGACCCCAGCAGTGCGCGCGCGAACCCCGGCGGTGAGCCCGTCGTCCTGGTTGATGACCCGGCGGACCTCGCCGCCGAGGAGCGCTGGCCGCCGGTCGCCGTCGTCGTCCCCGCCCGGGACGAGGCCGCCGTCCTCCCGGTGAGCCTGCCGTCGTTGCTGGCGCAGGACTATCCGGGGCCGGCGGAGATCTTCCTCGTCGACGACGGCAGTACGGACGACACGGGCAAGCTGGCCCGCGAACTCGCCGATGAGCACGGCGGGCTGCCGCTGACCGTGGACTCGCCCGGTGAGCCGCCGCCGGGCTGGACGGGCAAGCTCTGGGCGGTGCGCCACGGCATGACGCTCGCCGAGGCCCGCCCGGACACGGAGTATCTGCTGCTGACCGACGCGGATATCGCGCATGAACCGGACTCCCTGCGCGAGTTGGTGCGGGCGGCGCGCGGCTCCGGGCTCGATCTGGTGTCGCAGATGGCGCGGCTGCGGGTGGCGACGGCGTGGGAGCGGTTGATCGTCCCGGCGTTCGTGTACTTCTTCGCGCAGCTCTACCCGTTCCGGTGGGTCAACCGGGCGGGGGCGCGGACGGCGGCGGCCGCGGGCGGGTGTGTGCTGCTGCGCCGGGAGGCGGCCGAGCGGGCCGGGGTCCCGGATGTGGTCCGGCACGCGGTCATCGACGATGTGGCGCTGGCCCGGGCGGTGAAGCGGAGCGGCGGGAGGATCTGGCTGGGGCTCGCGGACCGGGTGGACAGCGTACGGCCGTATCCGCGGCTGGGCGAGCTGTGGCGGATGGTCTCGCGCAGCGCCTATGCGCAGCTGCGGCATAATCCGCTGCTGCTGGTGGCCACGGTGGCGGGGCTCGCGCTGGTGTACCTGGTGCCCCCGGTGGCGCTGTTCGCGGGGCTGCCGGCGGGCCGGCCAGCGCTGTGGGCGGCGGGGGCCGCCGCCTGGGCGCTGATGGCCGTGACGTACGTCCCCATGCTGCGCTACTACCGGCAGACGCTGTGGCTGGCGCCGCTGCTGCCGCTGACGGCGCTGCTGTATCTGCTGATGACCGTGGATTCGGCGGTCCGCCACTATCAGGGGCGCGGCGCCGCGTGGAAGGGGCGTACCTACGCCCGCCCCGGCGCCGCGCCCTGACGGCTCGCCTCACTTACGGCCGGGTGTCCAGTTCATGCCCCAGCCGTAGGCGTAGTCGAGGGTGCGCTGGGGGCTGACGCCGCGTTCGGGCACCAGATAGCGGGCCTCGCGCTGGACGATGAGGTCGCCGCCGTTGTTGGTGATCAGCGCGAGGGCGCAGACCGGGGAGGGGACGGTGCACTCGTCGAGCGAGAAGTCGATGGGTGCGCCGTGCTGCGGCTGCAGGGTGACGGTGGCGTTGAGGTTGGCGAAGCTGCGGGCGCCCTCGTAGATCGTGACGAAGACGAGGATGCGGCGGAACGCGTTCTTCTGGTCGAGGTTGATGGTGAGGTTTTCGCCGGATGTCCGGGCGCCGGTGCGGTCGTCGGCGTCGAGTTGGATGAACGGCGGCTGGTGCAGCGAGCCGAAGGAGTTGCCGAGCGCCTGCACCACGCCCTTGCTGCCGTCGGAGAGCTCGAACAGCGCGCCGAGGTCGAGGTCGAGGTCCCCGTGCATGGCGATGGCCCTGCCGAGCTTCTGCCCCCAGCCCTGGAACTGTTTGCGCACCTGCCAGTTGAGGTTCACCCGCATGGCGCCGGAGGTGCCGCCCTGCTTGGTGAGCGAGACGGAGGGGGCCTCCTTGGTCAGGGTGACCTTGGACAGGCTCACCGGGGCGGAACCGGGAGCGGAAGCGGGAGCCGGGTACCCGGGGGCCGGCGGCGCGGCGGGCGGGTACGCGGGCGCGGTCGGCGGCTGAAGCGGCGCGGCGGGCGCCGTGGGCGGCGGGGGCGGAAGGGGCGCGGACGGCTGTACGGGCGCGGGGGCGGCGGCCGGGGCGGGGACGGAGGCGGGACCGGGGGCGTGCTGGGGCTCATCGACGCTGATGCCGAAGTCCGTGGCGAGGCCCGCGAGTCCACTGCCGTACCCCTGGCCGACGGCGCGGAACTTCCACGCGCCCTGCCTCCGGTAGAGCTCGCCGAGCACAAACGCGGTCTCGACGGTGGCGTCCTCGCTGTCGAACCGGGCGAGCTCCGCACCGCCCGAGGCGTCCAGCACCCGGATGTACAGGCCCGGGACCCGGCCGAAGCTGCCGCCGTCCGCGGACGCGGCGAGCACGACGGTCTCGATGGCGGGTTCCACCCGGCCGAAGTCCACCGAAAGGGTGTCGGTCACGGTGTCACCGGCGGTTCGCTTGCCTTCGTGGCGTACGGCGCCCGAGGAGTGTGCCGGCTGGTTGTAGAAGACGAAGTCCGCGTCGGAACGGACCTTTCCGGATACCAGCAGCAGCGCCGAGGCGTCGACGTCCGGCACCCCCGGGCCGGTGCGCCAGCCCAGTTCGACCCGCACCGCCGACACCGGAACCGGAACATTGCTGCCTTTGCGCATCGCCATGCTGTCCCCCTGCCTTTCTGATCTGTTCATTTCGGCCACGGACACACGATCATCGGACCGCGATCGGTAACCCGTCGAAAACGAGCTCTTTACAGGATCTCAACGTACCCTGCCGACCGTTTTTGCCAGATTCGCTCGGATTGGGGAACGCCGACCGCTCCCAGCCGGTAAAACAACCCTCTTACCGGACTCCCCAATCGGCACATCGTGGGCTTAACTTATGGGCTATGACCTCCCCCCGCGGTAGCTACGGCAGCGGCTACTACTCCTCGTCGTCCTTCCCGGACACCCCCATCTACGACAGTCTCGTCGCCGAGCGGGGGACACCGCAGATCGCGCCCATCCGAGTGGCCCCGCCGTACGACACCGGCAGCCACCTCCCGGCGTTGCCCTCCGCGCTGCCCGCGCTGCCGGCCGCGCCCTCCTCCTCGCAGTACAACCCCTCGCAGGGATACCAGACGGGTGGTGGGCAGCCGCAGCCCGGCGGGCTGCAGCAGGCGCCCTCGCCGTACATCCCGCCGCAGGCGACGGGTCCGCGCGGCTACCCGGGGACACAGCAGCAGCCCCCGCAGCAGCAGCGTCCGGCGGCGCCCAACGGCTACGAGGCGATGCGTCCGGCCATGCCGCGCCCCGCCGCACCCCGGCCGGCGGCGCCCGCGCCGTCGCCGTACGAGGACCCCTACGGCCGTCAGCAGTACCAGGGCCGGCCGCAGCAGCCGGGGGCCGGCTACTGAGCCACCCCGCGCCGCGGGGCCCGGCCCCGGATGGGGGCCGGGTCGGCCGGGGACCGTGGGGTGACTTTGACACGACGCTGTCGGACCCGGCTGGCAAGATTGTCGACATGGTCAATCCAGCGCTGAGCGCTATCCACGTGTACCCCGTCAAGTCGGCCGCGGGGGCCGCTCCCCTCGAGGCGGTCGTCGAGCCGTGGGGGCTTGCGGGAGACCGGAGGTGGATGGTCGTCGAGCCCGGCGGACGGTATGTGACGCAGCGCCAACAGGCCCGTATGGCGCTGGTTTCCGCCGAGCCGCTGCCCGGTGGCGGCATCCGGCTCAGCGCTGCCGACCATGAGCCGCTGACCGTCGCCGTGCCCGAGCCGGGGGACGCCGCGGCGGTGTCGACCGTGTGGCTGCACAAGGAAGCCGTCGAGGTGGTGTCGGCGGGCGCGGCGGCCGACGAGTGGTTCAGCGGTTTTCTGGGCTCTCCGGTCCGTCTGGTCCATCTGGACGATCCGGCGCGCCGCAGGCCGCTGGCTCCGGATTTCGCTCGCGGGGGCGAGACCGTGAGCCTGGCGGACGAGTTTCCGCTGCTGCTGACCACCACCGCGTCGCTGGACGCGCTCAACTCACTCATCGCTCAAGGGGATCACCCTGACGAGGGGCCGCTGCCGATGAACCGCTTCCGGCCGAATGTGGTGGTCGAGGGCACCGCTCCCTGGGCCGAGGACGACTGGCAGCGGATACGGATCGGCGAGGTCGTCTTCCGGGTCACCAAGCCCTGTGCCCGGTGTGTGATCACCACCACCGACCAGGAGACCGCCGAGCGCGGCAAGGAGCCGCTGCGTACGCTGGCCCGCCACCGGCGCGCCGGCGATCAGCTCCTCTTCGGGCAGAACCTCGTCCCGGAATTCCCCGAGCTCCCCGAACTTCCCTCGGCCGTCGGGCTCTTGGGGGAAGGGCGCGGCTCGGGGACACTGCGGTTGGGCGACCGGGTCGAGATCCTCGAGTAGCCAATGGCCCCGTCCGGCCCGGCCATCAGGGCCGTTCGGCCCCTTCCCGGCGGCTGCGCGGCCCCCGATGCTGATCACCAGTGCCTGGGAACCACCCTCGCCACCGGGGCGTGCCAGGCTCCCACCCCACTGCGGTGAGGAGCCACACGGACGGGCGTGCCCCCGTGCGCGCGTGGGGCGCGAGACCGGAAGGGGAGTCCGGCCTCGCGCCCCACGCAAACGTCAGCTCCACGCGAACATCGGCCCTGCGCGAACGTCGACCGCACGCGAACGTCGGCCCCGCGCGATGCAGGCACACCCCACGGCAATGCCCGGCCCAAAAGCGACCTCACTCGGCCGCGCGCCGGTCCCTGATCCGCTCGGCGATGACCGCGGCCTGAATGCGTCGTCCCACGCCCAGCTTGGACAAGATCGTCGAGATGCGGTTCTTGACCGTCTTCTCGGCGAGGAACAGCCGCTCGGCGATCTGGCGGTTGGTCAGCCCTTCGCCGATGAGCTCCAGGATCTCCCGCTCACGCGGCGACAGCCGCTCCAGCTCCACCGGCCCGCTGGGCTGCGGCCCGCGCAGCCGGGCCATCACTCGCGCGGTCGCGCCCGGGTCGAGCATGGACCGGCCGCCGGCCACGGTGCGTACGGCCGACACCAGGTCGGAGCCGTTGATCTGCTTGAGCACATAGCCGGCCGCCCCCGCCATGATGGCGTCGAAGAGCGCTTCGTCGTCGTCGAAGGAGGTGAGCATCAGACAGGCCAAGTCGGGCAGCCGGGCCCGCAGTTCGCGGCACACCTCGATCCCTTCGTGGTCGCCGCCCTCGGCCGGGGAGCCGAGCCGTACGTCGAGCACCGCGACCCGGGGCCGTACGGCTGGGGCGCGGGCGATGGCCTCGCGCGCGTTGGCCGCCTCCCCCACCACGCACAGGTCGGGCTCAGCGTCGAGCAGATCGCGCAGTCCGCGCCGCACCACCTCGTGGTCGTCGAGCAGAAAGACCCCGATACGTGTCGCGGGCCTCGCGGGGTCGGCCGCCTGTGTCACTGCCTCTCCCTTCGTGGCGCGTGGGGTGCGCCGGTCGTGATCCGCCGCCCAGCCTTCCGTCCCGTCGCGGCGCGGGGTAAGGGGCCGTTCGGCCCCCGGCCGCCCGAACACCTGGCCGCGGGCCGCCTCAAGCCTTCTTCTGCTCCGCGATGAGCGGCCGCAGCACCCCGCGCAGATCCCGCTCGCTGAGCGGCACCAGCGCTCGGGCGGCGAGCCGTCCGCTGCCGTCGAGGAAGACGGTCGAGGGGATGGTCTGCGGGTTGACACTGCCCCGGGGGAGCTTGAGCACGATCCGGCCCATCTGGTCGTAGAGGCTGGGGTACGAGACGCCGTACTCCTCCTCGAACCTGATAGCCGCCTCCCGGCTCGGGTCCCGGGTGTTGATGCCGACGAACCGTACGCCCTCGGCCTCGGTCTCCTTGGCCACCTTCACCAGATTGGGCGCCTCGGCCCGGCACGGCCCGCAGTTCGAGCCCCAGAGGTTGACCACGACGATATGGCCCTTGTAGTCCGCGAGGTCCAGCGGCTTACCCTGGAGGGTCTTGCCGGAGATCTCCCGCAGTTGCTCGCGCTCGCCCGGGGCGTAGCTGCTGATCACCTCGTTGCCGCCGCCCGACTTCGAGGAGTCGCCCCCGGAGCCCCCGGAGTCCCCGGAGTCCCCGGTGGAGCTCGTCCCCATCCCGCAGGCCGACAGGAGGAGGGCGGCGGCCAGTACAGCGGCCGAACCGGAGGTGAAATGACGGGTGTTCATGCGATCAGCTTCGCAGGTCGCGGGTCCGCCCCGGCGCCCGGGTCCCTGGTCCGGTCATGGCGATATGCCCCCCGCGTACGGCCCATACAGGTCCAGCAGGCGGGTGCGGGCGGACTGGAGGCGGCGTCCGATCACCTGGGCGCAGGCGAGGGCGAGCGCGTAGCCGAGTTCGGTGTCCTCGTCGCACAGCCGGCGTACCGCCTCCGCGTCGAATTCATGTGCGCGCACCGGGCTGAGCGCCTCCGCGCCCAGGTGCCAGGTGTCCGGCGGGAAGAGCCAGGACCAACCGATCAGCTCGCCGGGGCCGAGCGTCTCGATCACGGCGGCGCGCCGGCCGGGGACGTGCAGATCGAGGGTGACCGAACCGGTGCGGATGATCCAGAAGCGGTCGGCCTTGCGCCCCTCCTCGAAGATGCGGCTGCCCGCGGGGAAGGACACTTCGCGGGCGAGCGCCATCAGCCGATCGCGGTGCTCCGTCTTGAGCGGGCTGAGTAGTCCCTTCATGTCCTCACTGTGCCGCCTCCCGCCCCTGCGCGCCCTTCGGCGGGCGTGAGAGCGGGCCGTGAGAGCGGGACGCGCGGGCGGCCGAAGGGCGGCCGTGCCCGGCTTGTGGCATGGTCGTACATGGGTCGTGAGGCCGCCGTCTCTCACGGAGTCGCGCATGGGACCGCAAGTCACGCTCACCGACCGCGAGCTGCACAGCCTGGACGCCCACTGGCGGGCGCTGAACTATCTGGCGGCGGGCCAGATCTATCTGACCGGCAATCCGCTGCTGGCGGAGCCGCTGCGCCCCGAGCACATCAAACCGCGGCTGCTGGGCCACTGGGGCACCTGTCCCGGGCTGAACCTCGTCTACACGCATATGAACCGGGTGATCTCGGCCCGTGACCTGGACGCGGTGTGCGTCTGGGGCCCGGGCCACGGCGGGCCGGCCGTGTTCGCCGGGGCCTGGCTGGACGGCACGTACGGGGAGCTGTGTCCGGACGTGGGGCGGGACCTCGCCGGGATGGCCCGGCTCTTCCGCCAGTTCTCCACGCCCGGCGGAGTGCCCAGCCATGCCTCGCCCCAGGTGCCCGGCTCGTTCCACGAGGGCGGCGAACTCGGCTACTCCCTCGCGCACGCCTATGGCGCGGCGCTGGACAACCCCGATCTGGTGGTCACCTGTGTGATCGGCGACGGGGAGGCGGAGACCGGGCCGCTGGCCGCGTCCTGGCATTCGAACAAGTTCCTGGATCCGGTGTACGACGGCGCTGTGCTGCCGGTGCTGCAGCTGAACGGCTACAAGATCGCCAATCCGGCCGTACTGGCCCGGCTGCCCGAAGGCGAGCTGGACGAGCTGCTGCGCGGCTACGGCCACGAGCCGCTGTACGTAACCGCCACCGCGGGCGAGGACCCGGCGCAGGCGCACCACGACATGGCGGCGGCGCTCGATCTCGCGCTGGACCGGATCGCCGCCTTCCAGCGGGCCGCGCGCGAGGGTGACGGGGCGCGGAAGCGCCCGCACTGGCCGTTGATCGTGCTGCGTACGCCCAAGGGCTGGACCGGCCCGGCCGAGGTGGACGGGGTGCCAGTGGAGGGCACCTGGCGCGCCCATCAGGTGCCGCTCGCCGGGGTCCGGGAGGATCCGGGGCGGCTGCGGCAGCTGGAGCGGTGGCTGCGCTCGTACCGGCCGGACGAGCTCTTCGGCGCCGACGGCCGTCCGCGCCCCGAGGTCCTGGCCTACGTACCGGCGGGCGACCGCAGGCTCGGCGCCAATCCGCACACCAACGGCGGCCGGCTGCTGCGCGAGCTGCCGCTGCCCGATCTGGCCGGGCATGCCGTCGCCGTGGACAAGCCCGGCACCCGGCTGCACGAGCCGACGCGGGTGCTCGGCGGGCTGCTGCGCCAGGTGATGGCCGACACGGCAGGGCGCCGCGACTTCCGCCTGGTCGGGCCGGACGAGACGGCGTCCAACCGGTTGCAGGACGTGTACGCGGTGACGGACAAGGCCTGGCAGGCCGAGACGGTGGAGACGGATGAGCACCTGGGGCCGCACGGCCGGGTCATGGAGGTACTGTCCGAACATCTGTGCCAGGGCTGGCTCGAGGGGTATCTGCTGACCGGGCGGCACGGTCTGTTCTCCTCGTACGAGGCGTTCACCGACATCGTCGCGAGCATGGCCGCCCAGCACGTCAAGTGGGTCCAGACCGCCCGTACGATCCCCTGGCGGGCCCCGATCGCCGCCCTGAACTACCTGCTGACCTCACATGTGTGGCGGCAGGATCACAATGGTTTCTCCCATCAGAACCCCGGGTTCATCGACCACGTCCTCAACAAGGACCCGTACACGGTGCGCGTGTACCTCCCGCCGGACACCAACACCCTGCTGTGCGTCGCCAATCATGTGCTGCGCACCCGGGACGTGGTCAATGTGGTGGTGGCGGGCAAGCAGCCCTGTTTCGACTGGCTCGGCCTGGAGCAGGCCCGTGACCACTGCGCGCGCGGCCTCGGCAGCTGGGAGTGGGCGGGGACGGAGCGGCCGGGCGACGAGCCGGCGGTGGTCCTCGCCTGCGCGGGGGACGTGCCGACCCAGGAGGTGCTGGCGGCTGCGTCGATCCTGCGTACGCGGCTGCCGGAGCTGGCCGTCCGGGTCGTGAACATCGTCGACATGACCAAGTTGCTGCCGCGTCAGCGGCATCCGCACGGGCTGACGGACCTCGAGTTCGACGCGGTGTTCACCCGCGACCGGCCGGTGATCTTCGCGTACCACGGCTATCCGTGGCTGATCCACCGGCTCACCTACCAGCGGGCCGTCCATCCGCGGCTCCATGTGCGCGGCTACCAGGAGATGGGCACCACGACCACGCCCTTCGACATGGTCGTACGCAATGACCTCGACCGCTATCGGCTGGTCATGGACGTGCTGGACCGGGTGCCTGGACTCGCGGTGCGCTCCGCCGGGCTGCGCCAGGCCATGGAGGACATGCGCCATCGGCACCACGACTGGATCCGGCGGCACGGCGTCGATCTGCCGGAGGTGGTCCAGTGGAGCTGGCCGGGTTGATCGGGTTGCTGGGCAGCGGTAGCCGACAGGAAGCGGTACGCGACCGAGTAGGTTGCGGGCGCCGCACGTCCACTTCCGGTCACAAATGGCGTCCGAGTCGTCATCGCCGGTCCTTGCGTGCGCGGGCGGCCCATGGCCCGTACCCTCGGCTCCTTCATCGACCCTGCTGTCGCTCGCACTCGTCAACGGGAGGCACCGGTGCCGGCGCAACCCCGCCTGTGGTCCGCCGATCAAGCCGTCGAACGTCTGCTGCAGCGTCGCTTCACCGCACGCGAGCTGCCGCTGCTGCGCGTGCAGGTCGAGGAGTGCGCGGCCTGGGCCGGGCTGACCGAGACGCGCCGGGGCGACTTCGTCCTGGCCGTGGACGCGGTCGCCACCAACGCGGTGGAGCACGCGGGCGGGCAGGGGGCCCTGCTGCTGCGGCGGGTCGGCAACGAACTGGAGTGCCGGATCAGCGACTCCGGCCCCGGCTTCTCCGAGGACGTCATCCCCCGGATCCTGCCGGGCCTGGACGGCGCGACCAGCGGACGCGGGCTGTGGCTGACCCGCCTGGTCACCGACCGGCTCGCGGTCAGCGCGGGCGCGGTGGGGGCCGTGGTGACGCTCGCCATGCGGCTGCGCTGAACGGCTCCGCCGGCCACTCAAACTCACCCACCCGCCCGTGCCCGCCCGTCCGTGCCCGCCCGCCCGTGCCCGCCCGCCCGTGCTCACCCGGCCTCTTGTGCTCACCGGCCCGCCACGCGCGCTGACCGGTCCCTACTCCCCCGGTCGCCTCCCGGCAGGACAATGGGAAGGAACACATCCATGTGCGGACATGAGAGGCGGTGGGCGCGGTGGAGCTACCCGTCGTGGTGGGGGTGGACGGTTCGGACGCCGCCTTCGACGCACTGGACTGGGCGGCCGGCATGGCCGCACGGCGCGGGCTGCCGCTGCGCATCGTCCACGCGTCCCTGTGGGAGCGCTACGAGGGCTACATCCCCACGACCTCGCCGGACCGCCCGGCCGAGCGGGTCCACAGCGAGGCCGTGCTGGCCATGGCCGCCGAGCGGGCGGGGCGGCGCGCCTCGGCGCTCAAGGTGATGACCGACGTGGCGCCCGACGACGCGGTGACGGCCCTGCTGCGCGCCGGGCAGAGCGCGGACGCGGTGGTCGTGGGTTCGCGGGGGCGCGGGGAGTTCGCGTCCCTGCTGCTGGGCTCGGTGGGTCTTGGCATCGCGGCCCGCGCGCACTGTCCGGTGGTGGTGGTCCGCGGCCGCCCGGAGAATGTGCAGGGCCGGCTGAACCGGGTGACGGTGGGCATCGCCGAGCGCGAGCGACCCAGCGGACCCGAATACGCCGCGGGCGCGGCCGCGAACGCCTTCGCGCTCCGCGAGGCGCGGCTGCGCGGCTGCGAGCTGGAGGCGGTGCACGCCTGGCGTTTCGCGGCCGCCGAGGCGGCCGGGGAGCACGGGAGCCCCGAGGACCGGGCGCGGCGCGCCGGCGAACTGCTCGACGAGGCGCTTGGCGGCGCCTCGGCGGCGGCGCTGCCGCCCGTACCGGTGGCGCACCGGGTGGTCGAGGCGTCGCCCCGCAAGGCGCTGCTGGACGCCTCGGCGCACTCCGACCTGCTGGTGGTGGGGGCGCGGCGGCGGCACGGCCACTTCGGTATGCAGCTGGGCCTGGTGAATCACGCGGTGCTGCACCATGCGCAGTGCCCGGTGGCGGTGGTCCCGCAGAGCTGAGCACGGCAAGCGGCTTGAGCACCCGGACGGCTCAGGCACCCGGACGACTCGGACACTCGGCCGACTTGGGCACTCGCGCCCCTGAAAAGCCTCCGCGCGGCTAGGCTGCCGTCAAGCGGCTGACGGGCACGACGGAGGCCAGGTGTCGGGCACTGCGGATCAGGGGCGCCATCCGGCACTGCCCCAACTGAGTCTGGACCAGCTCCTCCACGAGCTACAGGCGCGGCTGGACGCGGCGCGCGCCACGCAGGGCCGTACGCACAACCTGCTCGAGGCGGTGCTCAGCGTCGGCCGCGAGCTGGATCTGGAGCAGGTGCTGCGGCGGATCGTGGAGGCCGCGGTGGTGCTGGCCGACGCGGAGTACGGCGCGCTGGGCGTGGTCGACCAGCACCGGCTGTCGCAGTTTCTGCCGGTGGGCATATCCGAGGAGCTGGCGCGGCGCATAGGGCCGCTGCCCGGCGGCCATGGGCTGCTCGGCGAGCTGATCCGCCGTCCGCAGCCGCTGCGGCTGACCGATCTGGCCGCGCATGCGTCCAGCCAGGGCTTTCCGGATCACCATCCGCCCATGCGGTCGTTCCTGGGGGTTCCGATCCGGGTCCGCGACGAGGTCTTCGGGATTCTGTATCTGACCGAGAAGCGCGGCGGCGCGGGCTTCGACCCGGAGGACGAGGCGGTGCTGACCACCTTGTCGGTCGCCGCGGGCGTGGCCATCGACAACGCCCGGCTGTATCACGAGAGCAGGCGCCGCGAGCAGTGGCTGGAGGCGTCGGGGGTGATCACCCGGACGCTGCTGGCCGGCGCCCCGTCGGGCGAGGCGCTGAGCCTGATCGCCCGCCTCGCCCTCCAGGTGTCCCTGGCCGATTCGGCGGCGGTGCTGCTCCCGGCCGAGGGGACGGACAGCCTGCTGGTGGAGGTGGCCGAGGGCCATGACGCGGAGCGGCTGGGCGGGCAGGTGGTGCCGTCGGACGGGTCGCTGGCCGGTCTTGCCGCGCGTACCGGCCGGCCCGCGGTCAGCGGCGACATACGGAACGATCCGCGGGCCTGGCCGATACCGGCCCGGGAGGGGGAGTTCGGCCCGCTGGTGGCCGTGCCGCTGGTCGCGGGCGAGCGGACTTCGGGGTCGCTGCGGCTGTGCCGGCTCGCCGGGCGGCCGCCGTTCGACGAGACCGAGGTGGCGCTGCTCTCCGGGTTCGCGGCGCAGGCGGCGCTGGCGCTGGAACTGGCCCGGCACCGCGCCGAGTCGGAGCGGCTGGCGCTGCGCCACGACCGCGACCGGATCGCGCGCGATCTGCATGACCTGGCGATCCAGCGGCTGTTCGCGACGGGCCTGACGCTGCAGAGCGCGGGCCGGCTGATCAAGCACCCCGAGGCGGCGGAGCGGGTGGGGCGGGCGGTGGACGATCTGGACGAGACCATCAAGATCATCCGCTCCACGATCTTCGCCCTGCGGGTGGTCGGGGACGGCGACGCCGAGGCCACCGGTCTGCGCTGGCGTCTGGTCAAGGCCATCCGGTCGGCGTCCGATGTGCTCGGCTTCACCCCGTCGCTGGTGGTGGACGGGCCGGTGGACACGGATGTGCCGGACGAGGTGGCCGATCAGGTGCTGGCGGTGCTCGCCGAGGCGCTGAGCAACACCGCCCGGCACGCGCAGGCGCGGCGGGTCGACGTACGGCTGGGCGTCGGGGCGGAGGTCGCCTTGACCGTCACGGACGACGGGGTGGGCATGGGCGGCAGCGCGCCCAGCGGCGGCCTGGTCAACATGCGCTCCAGGGCCCAACTCCACGACGGCACGCTGCACATCGAGGCGCCCGAGGCGGGGGGTACGCGGCTGGTGTGGCGGGTACCCCTGGCATCCGGCCGACCTTACGCGACGGAGGGCCCGACCTCGTGATATTGCTCTCTCTTCGACGAATCCACGTATTTCCGGCCCGGCATGCGGTATCCACAAATGGGGAAGGGGGTGCGTGAGCATGCGGACGATCCGCGGACTGTGGCGCTGGCGGCGCAACCCGCTGCGCCGTGGAACGGACCTCGCCGAGGCGTGGGCGGCGCTGCTCGCCGTGTTGCTCATCGTCCTCGTGGCCCCCGCGGTCGGCTGGATGGCGGGCTCCCTCACGAATGGGGCGCTCCAGGACGCCGTACGTGAGCAGCGGGCGCATCGTCAGTTGGTCACGGCGACCGTGGTGAAGGTCCTGCCGCACCCCCGTATCGACTCCGACCCGGAGACCGCCTCGGCGCGTGATGCGCACCGCCGGGTGTTCGCCAAGTGGACCGGGCCGGACGGCAGCAGGCACTCGGGGGCGCTCGGCACCCACCCGGGGGCCGACCCGGGCGAGCAGTTCCGGCTCTGGACCGACGGACAGGGCCGGCCGACGGGCCGGCCGCTGGACGAGGCGACCGCCGCCACCCATGCCGTGCTGGCCGGGTTGGCGGCGGGAGCGGCCTCGGCGGGGCTGTTCGAGGGCGCCCGGCGGCTGGTCGTATGGCGGCTGATGCGCCGACGTTACGCCCAGTGGGACATCGAGTGGGAGCGGGCCGGCCAGGACTGGGGCCGGGCGGGTGCCGGCAGTTGACGGCCGTGTGCCACCGCGTCGCACCGCGCTGAGGCGCGGGACCGGAGCGAAGCGTTCCGGCCACGGCCGCGTCAACACACCGCCCGCCACGCACGCTACGGTTGGGCCTTCACAGCACAGTGGCAAAGTCGCACGCAGCCGGCATACGCACGAGGTGGGGGCACAGCAGCACCATGGCACAGGGCTCGGTCGTCCAGGTGACGCACAGCGGAACGTCGCGGTGGCGGCGGCGCACAGGAGAGTACGCCTCCCTCTCGGCGGCCCTGGAGGCCGCGGGGGACGGTGATGTGCTCTCCATCTCCCCCGGCACCTACCGCGAGAATCTGGTGGTCGGCCGGGCCGTCACCCTGCGCGGCCCCGAGGGTTCGGGGCGCGGCTCGGTACGGATCGCCCCGGCCGACGGCGTCGCCCTGACCATACGCGCGTCCGCGGTGATCCAGGATCTGCATATCGAGGGCCAGGATTCGGCCTCGCCCGCGCTGCTCGTCGAGGAGGGCGCCCCGGAGGTCTCGGATGTGCGGGTGGCGACGCGCTCGGCGGTCGGGATCGAGGTGCGCGGCAGCGCCCGGCCCACCGTGCGGCGCTGCACCGTGGACAATCCGGCGGGCGTGGGGGTCAGCGTGCTCGACGGGGCCGGTGGGGTGTTCGAGGACTGTGAGGTGGTGGCGGCGGGCCAGTCGGGCGTCGATGTGCGCGGCGGCGGGCATCCGCGGCTCGAGCGCTTCCGGGTGCACCACGCCTCGGGCGCGGGGCTGTCGCTGACCGGCGACGGCAGTGCGCTGGAGGCGGTCGGCTGTGAGATCTACGAGGTCAAGGGCGCCGGTGTGCAGGTCTCGGGGCGCGCCACGGGGTCGTTGACCGACTGCCGGGTGCACCGTACGACCGGCGACGGCATCAACCTCGACACGGACGCGGTGCTGACCCTCGCGGACTGCGATATCCACGACGTCCCGGAGAACGCGATCGATCTGCGGTCCCGGTCGGTGCTGACCCTGACCCGTTCGAAGGTGCGCCGGTTCGGGCGCAACGGCCTGTCGGTGTGGGACCCGGGCACCCGCGTGGACGCCAACCAGTGCGAGCTGCACGAGAGTACGGGCGACTATCCCGCGGTGTGGGTGAGCGATGGGGCGACGGCGGTCCTCGACTCGTGCCGGGTGCACGACGTACCGGACGCGCTGTTCGTACTCGACCGGGGCTCGCGCGTGGACGTCGTCGACAGCGATCTGTCGCAGGTGCGCAACACCGCGGTGTCGGTGAGCGACGGGGCGACCGCGCAGCTGGACGACTGCCGGATCCGCGAGGCGGCGACGGGCGCCTGGTTCCGTGACCACGGCAGCGGCGGCACGCTGGCGGGCTGCACCATCGACGGGGCCTCGACCGGCGTGATCGTCACCAAGGGCGCCGACCCCAGGGTCGAGCGCACCGCGGTCACCTCCCCCACCGAGGCCGGTTTCTATGTGTCGGCCGAGGGCCGCGGCACGTTCCACAACTGCCGGGTGACCGGCAGCAGCGGCTACGGCTTCCACATCATCGACGGCTGCCGGTCCACCTTGACCCGGTGCCGCACCGAGCGGTGCTCGCGCGGCGGTTACGAGTTCTCCGAGGCCGGTCCGATCGTGGAGGACTGCACGAGCGACGAGAGCGCGGCCACACCCGCCGCGCGGTCGGCCGCCCCGGCGGCCGGGACGCCCGCGGTGGAGACCGCCACATCGACGGGCGGGCTGCTGGGGAGCATTCCGGCGCAGCGCACCGCCGCCGGCGCCGCCGCCCCGGCCGCGCCCGCTGCCCCCGCGGTGGAGGTGCGCGCCTCCAAGGCCGTGCTGGGCGAACTGGACGCGCTGGTGGGCCTGGAGAGCGTCAAGCGCGAGGTGCGCGCCCTCACCGACATGATCGAGGTGGGCCGACGCCGGCAGGAGGCGGGGCTCAAGGCCGCGTCGGTGCGCCGCCATCTGGTCTTCACCGGCTCCCCCGGCACCGGCAAGACGACGGTGGCCCGGCTGTACGGGGAGATCCTGGCCTCGCTCGGGGTGCTGGAGCGCGGCCATCTGGTGGAGGTCTCCCGGGTGGACCTGGTCGGCGAGCACATCGGCTCGACGGCGATCCGCACCCAGGAGGCGTTCGACCGGGCGCGCGGCGGCGTGCTGTTCATCGACGAGGCGTACGCGCTGTCGCCGGAGGACTCCGGCCGGGACTTCGGCCGTGAGGCGATCGACACCCTGGTGAAGCTGATGGAGGACCACCGGGAAGCGGTGGTGGTCATCGTGGCCGGCTACACCGAGGAGATGCAGCGCTTCCTGTCCGTCAACCCGGGCGTGGCGTCCCGCTTCTCGCGCACCATCACCTTCGGGGACTACGCCCCTGAGGAGTTGCTGCGGATCGTAGAGCAGCAGGCGGAGGAACACGAGTACCGGATCGGCGAGGGTGCGGTCGAGGCGCTGCTGAAGTACTTCACGGCGATCCCCAAGGGCCCGGCGTTCGGCAACGGCCGCACCGCCCGCCAGACCTTCGAGGCCATGGTCGAGCGGCACGCGGGCCGGGTGGCGCAGCTGACCGACCCGAGCACGGACGACCTCACGCTGCTCTACCCGGAGGACCTGCCGGAGCTCTTGTGAGACGGCGGGCCCGAACTCTTGTGAGACGCCGGGCCCGAACTCTTGCGAGACACCGGGCCGCAGTTCTGGTGAGACGCCGGGTGCTGTTCCGGGAGGCGGGCCAGCAGCCCGGCCCGCTCCCGGTCGAAGGCGGGGTCGGCCTGGTAGTCCGCGTGGCCGAGGATCGGGGCGGGCAGCGGGTGGTCGGGGGTGCGGCCGTAGGCGAGCGGGTCCTTGAGCCCGTCGTGGTCCACCTCGGGCCCGGTGCCGTCCGGCAGCCGGATTGGGCCGCCTATGGGGTCGGTGTACCGCCACAGATTGCGCCAGCAGCGCACCTCGTCGTGCAGGGAACACAGCTCGGCCGTCCCGAAGTAGGCGGGAAACCAGCGACCGTACAGCCGCTCCAAGGGTGAGCCGTAGGTCAGCAGCGCGACCCGGCCGCGGGTGCGCCGGTCGACCTGCCAGACCGCGGCGGCGGCCAGCACGCTGCCCTGGGAGTGGCCGGAGATCACCAGTCGGCCGCCGTGGCGCCGGGTCCAGGTCTCCATCCGCCAGGTCAGATCGGGGACGGCCCGCTCGGCGTAGCAAGGGGGCGCGAAGGGGTGGGCGGCGCGCGGCCAGAAGGTGCCCACGTCCCACAGGATGCCGATGGTGCGGCGGGCGGAGGGGCTGCGGTAGGCGCGCCGGGCCCAGGTGACGAGCAGCAGAAACGCCAGGCCCATCAGCCAGGAGCCGAGCGCCTGCGCGGTCTGGGCGGCGGCCTCGATCACCGGGGGCGCGCCGTCGGCGGCCCGTCCCGGCACCTGGTGGCTGGCCCAGGCCCCGACGACCGCGGCCGCGCCGAGGAGCAGGGTGGCCAGGGCGACGGGGCCGACGATGCCCGGGGCGGAGTCGGTGAGCCCGGCGCGGGCGATCACCCCCGCGATCTTGCGCGTGCGTACGGCGTCGGGCCGCTCCCCCGGGTAGCCGTCGGGCACGGTACGCACCAGCCGGCGCCGCACCCGCCACACCCGGACGGCGAAGAACAGGGCCACCAGCACCACCACGAGCAGCACGGTGGGGATGACCGCGGCCTGCCAGGACAGCAGGACCGGCGGCCCGTCCATCGGGGCGCCGCTGTCCATACCGGGCGTGGCGTCGCCGTCCAGCCAGTCGGCGACGCGCTGGGCGACGCCGCCGCAGAGCACCGCGCCGAGCCCGCAGGCCAGCATCGCCACGGCCGGACCGGCCAGACCGCGCAGCGGGGTGCGCCCGGCGGGCGCCGCGCGGTGCAGCGCCAGGGCGCAGCCGGCCAGGGCGACGACCAGGGTGCCCTGGATGACCGCGAGGACGCCGAAGGCCGCGTCGCCGGGCAGCCGCCCCTGGGAGGTCCAGCCGGGCCTGGACCAGCCGGCGTACAGCATGGCCAGGGCGAGCAGGCCGAGGGCGGCGCCGGGCAGGGCGGTGGTGGTGACCCGGTCCAGCTCGTCGTCGAGTTTGGTCTCGCTGCGGCCCCGGCGGCAGACCACGTACACCACGAGCACGCCGCCCGCGACGAGCAGCGCGAGCAGCAGCCATCCGACGGCGTCGAGGAGGGCGCTGCCGCCCGGCTCCCGGTCATGAGCGGCGGTGGCCACGGTGAGGCCCGCCGCGACGGTCAGGAAGCACGCGGCGGTGTGCGCGGCGCGCAGCCGGGCGACGATCCTGCGGCCGTACCAGAAGCCGGGCAGGCACAGCGCGGCGCGGTTACCCGAGGCGGGGTCGGACTCGTCCACCGGCCGGCGCAGCGGGGGCTGTGACTCGTACGCGCTCCAGGTGCGGTTGGACAGGTACCACAGCAGTCCGCCGAGCGCGGTGGGCACGAGCGCGGCCAGGGCGAGGCGGCGGCCGGGCTGGCTCCACCAGCCGCGGTCCCTGGGCGACATGAAGCCGAGCCAGGACCTGTGGCCGCCGCAGGAATGGGAGCCGGCGCACTGCCAGGCCACCAGGTCGAGCGCCACCTCGCAGGCCCCGGCGAGCAGCAGGACGGTCAGGCTCAGCGCGATCAGCCGCACCAGGAGGCCGTAGGCGCGCACGGTGCGCTCGCGCCGGTCGGCGGCGGGCCGCATCCAGTGGGCGAGGTTGGCGACCATGAAGGGCAGCAGGAGCAGCCACAGCGCGCGGGCGCCGTTGCCCGAGGTGAGGTTGGACCAGCAGTAGGCCTCGCGGACCGGCGATTCGCGGTAGTCCTGCGGGCGGTCCTCGGCGTCGGCGTCCTCGATGCGCCGGTAGATCCCCGCGGTCTCGTCGCCGGTGACCAGTACGGTCCGCGGGTCGGTGAGCATTTCCTGCGGGGTGGTCCCGCCGACGCCGTGGACCAGTAACTCCAGGTCGGGCGGGGGCCCTCCGCCCGCTTCCGCCGCCGTTTCCGTACTCGTACGCATCGCCTGTGCCACCGTGTCCCCCGATCCCGGTGTGGTCGTTCCGTCCAGGATCGTGCCCTCGGCGCGGGCGTCGGACGCGGCCGCGCCGGGCGTGGCGAAATCGTAATCCCGGGGTTCGGAGACGATCGTGTGTCCCCGCGGCATGCGAAGATGTGCCGGCGAGCGGTGGAAGGCCGAGGGAGACGAGAAGGGACGGGCCGCGGTGAGCGACAACCAGAATCTCCTCGCCGAGCAGCGGCGTGCCCTGATCCTCGACGAGGTGAGACGGCGCGGCGGGGTGCGGGTCAACGAGCTGACCCGCAAGTTGAACGTGTCGGATATGACGGTCCGTCGCGATCTGGACGCCCTGGCCCGGCTGGGCATGGTGGAGAAGGTGCACGGCGGCGCGGTGCCGGTCGCCGAGGCGAGCACGTACGAGCCGGGGTTCGAGGCCAAGTCGGGTCTTGAGCTGAGCGCCAAGGAAGACATCGCGAAGGCCGCCGCGGCAATGGCCGCACCCGGCACCGCCATCGCGCTGGCGGGCGGGACCACGGCGTTCGCGCTGGCGCAGCAGTTGCTTGATGTGCCGGATCTGACCGTGGTGACGAACTCCGTGCGGGTGGCGGACGTCTTCTACAACGCGCAGCGGTCGGCCGCGGGCGGCGGGGCGGGGCCGCGCCCCGGGGCGGCGACGGTGGTGCTCACGGGCGGGGTGCGCACCCCTTCGGACACGCTGGTGGGTCCGGTCGCGGACGCCGCGGTCCGCTCGCTCCACTTCGATGTGCTGTTCCTGGGGGTGCACGGGATATCGGTGGAGGGCGGCCTGTCCACCCCGAACCTGGCGGAGGCGGAGACCAACCGGCACTTCGTCCGCTCGGCGCGGCGGGTGGTGGTGGTCGCCGACCACACCAAGTGGGGCACGGTGGGCCTGAGTTCCTTCGCCTCGCTGGACGAGGTGGACGCGCTGGTGACGGACCCGGGGCTGCCCGGGGAGGCGCGGGCGGAGATCCTGGAGCATCTGCCGGGGGAGCTGGTGGTGGCGGGCGAGGCCGCCACCATGTGAGCGTGTCTCGGGGCACTGCGCGGGCTGGACTGAGGAGCCGCACAGCGACGAAGGAGCGAGCAGTGACGAAGGAGCGAGCAGTGACGAAGGAGCGAGCAGTGACGAAGGAAGCCCGCGCGTAGAAGCGCCGCGAGACTGAGCGGGAAGAGGGGCACGTGTCTCGGGGCGCTGCGCGGGGAGAGGGGAGCCAGCTGGGGCCGAAGACATCTGACGGGCAGTCAGTTACCGTTGGCGGCATGAGGCATCATCTGCGCCCCGTGGGACTCGACTACGTCCGCACGGCCCCGCTGCGGCTGGTCTTCGTCGCCGAGACCACCGCCCCGCCCGAGGCGGTGTTCAAGGCGCTGGCCGATATCGAGAACTGGCCGCGTTGGTACCGCCAGGTCGCCGCCGCCCGCTCCACCGACGACGGCAAGGGCCGCGAGATCCGGCTGAAGGGCGGCACCCGCTTCATCGAGACGGTCATGGCGGCGGACCCCGCGGAGTGCTACGCCTACCGCGTGGACCGGACGAATGCGCCGGGGCTGCGCGCCCTGCTGGAGGAGTGGCGGCTGATGCCGTCCCCCTCCGGCACCGGCTCCGTGGTGCGGTACACCTTCGCGGTGGACGGGGCGGCACCGCTACGGGGCGCCCTGCGGCTGCTGCGGCCGGGCCTGCGGCGCGCCTTCCGCGACGCGGTGCGCGCACTGGACCGCCGACTGGCCGGCTGAAGGACCGGCGCAGGTCGGCGGCGCGTCTTCCTGAGTCGTACGGGGTCGCCCTGAGCCGTCCTGAGCCTCGCTGAGCAGCGCTTGTCGAGACAGCGCGGAGGAGCACTTTTCGGGACACCGGTCGCCAGGGTCGCACAGGAGCGCGACCCCGCTCCCCGTGCGCCCCCGATGACCCCCCGGCGCCCCTCTCCGCGACGGCCTTCAACGCGCCCCGCCGCCCGGCGACCGCAGAGCCGCCCGCCTCGCACCCCATGGCCCGCTCCGGGGCGTGGCGTGGCCCGCTCCAGGGCGGGGTGCCAACGGTCTCATCGGCGGCGCTCACCGCGCTCTCCACGCGCCGCCCCTTGCCTCTTGTGGCGGCCCGGTGGTGAACTTGGACCTTTTCGGATCATAAGTGGGCACCAGTGCGCCCTGGCATCCCGTGCCTGTCCCGGGCACACTGCGCAGCAGGGAAAATATGAAGGACATGGGAGAGCGGCGCGCATGCCGGCGAGACAGAGCGGGGAGGCGGTCACCGTGGCCGATACCGAGTTCAACGCCCGCGGGGTGCGGATCGAGCGGTTTCTGCGCTCGGTCACGCATGCCGGACAGGTGCTGATCAAGGACGGCAGGCTGCAGTTGCTGACCAGCTACGGCCGGGAGATCGACAGCGCCCCCGTGCAGTCGGTCCATGCGAGCAAGCCGTGGTTCACGGACGGCGACCAGGCTCTCGCGACGGTCAACGGCACCCGCTACCGCCTGACTCTGGGCCAGCGGGACGCCGCGGCGAAGGCCGCCGCGCCCGGCGCCGCCAATCGCCTCCTCGACGCGATCCGCAGCGCGCGAGGCCATTCGCCCAAGGGCTGACACCTCCCCGGCCACCGCCGGGAGGTGCCCCCTGAGTTGCGCATGCGGGCGACGGGGCTGACCCTGGACGCACATCAGTTATCACTGAGGGTCAACGGGCGGTGACGCTGAGAACCGGCCCCTTCCCGGTCGCGCCCAGCAGCCACCACTGCTGAACGTGTTCGACGCCCGCATCTGAATCAGGCTAGCCCCAACTTCTTCAGGGAGTCGCAGCCGTGATCAGTCGTCCAAGCAGGCATTGCACGGTGGAGCTGCAGGCCCTGCCGTCGCGGATCGGACAGGTCCGCAGAATCGTGTCCGCGCAGTTGCGCTACTGGCATCTGGATCCGCTCATCGATCCCGCGGCGCTCGCCGTCACCGAACTGCTCACCAACGTTCACCGGCACGCCGAGCCCGACAAGCAGTGCACGGTGGAGATCGTCCTCATGATGGACCGCCTGACGGTCTCGGTCCGCGATCAGGATCCGCGGCTGCCGCGCGTCCGCGAATGCGATCTGCTGGCCACCCACGGCCGCGGGCTCGCCCTGGTCGCGGCGGTCAGCCAGAGCTGGGGCATGCACGCCCGGGACGACGGCAGCGGGAAGGTCGTGTGGTTCACGCTGGCCGTACCACAGGCCGCCACCCCCGCCAAGTCCCCGTTCACGGCGCATGGCGCGGGCCGCACCGCCCCGCCCGACCGCACCGACCTCGCCCGCCCCGCGCCGCCGGCCGGCGTGATCCGGGAGCGGGCGCCCGCCGCCCGGTCCGCCGTGCACCACTGACCGCGCACCACTGACCGCGCAACCCCGGGTCCGACACCGTGTCGGACCCGGCGCCGCACCCCATCTGTACTTACTAGTATGTACAGTGGCTTCATGAGCACTGCGGAGCGGTTGATCGAGAGCACCCAGGACCTGCTGTGGGAGCGCGGCTACGTGGGCACCAGCCCCAAGGCCATCCAGCAGCGCGCCGGCGCGGGCCAGGGCAGCATGTACCACCACTTCCGCGGCAAGCCCGAGCTCGCGCTCGCCGCCATCCGCCGCACCGCGGAGCAGATGCGCGCCACGGCCGAGGCGTGCTTCTCCGCCCCCGGGACCGCGTACGACCGCATCCGCGCCTATCTGCTGCGGGAGCGTGAGGTGCTGCGCGGCTGCCCGATCGGCCGGCTGACGATGGACCCGGACATCATCGCCGACCCCGCGCTGCGCGAGCCGGTGGCGGAAACGCTCGACTGGCTGCGCGCCAGGCTGGCCCAGATCGTCTCCGAGGGCGTGGAGCGCGGGGAGTTCGACGCGGGTCTTGACCCGGAGCGGACCGCCGCCTCGGTCGTTGCGACCATCCAGGGCGGCTATGTGGTGGCCCGCGCCGCGGGGTCGACGGCGCCCTTCGACGCCGCCGTACAGGGCCTGCTGGATCTGCTCGCCGCCCGCGCGCCTCGCCGACCCGCTGCGTAAGGCCCGCTTCGTAAGACCCCCGCCGTTCCGCCTCGCACGGCGCCGGCTCATCAAGGCGCCATGCACTCCCCCGGTCTGATACGACAGGAGTTCTCCTTGCACGCCATGCAGTACCGGATCACCCTGCCCGCCGACTACGACATGAAGATCATCCGGCGCCGAGTGGAGTCGAAGGGCCCAGCCCTGGACGACTTTCCGGGGCTCGGGCTGAAGGCGTACGGCATCCGCGAGCGCGGGGTCGACGGCTCCCCGGTCAACCAGTACGCGCCGTTCTATCTGTGGGCCGAGCCGGAAGCCATGAACCGCTTTCTGTGGGGGCCCGGATTCCAGGGCATCGTCCGGGACTTCGGCCGCCCCGCGGTCGAGAACTGGCAAGGGCTCGCCTTCGAGCACGGCCCGGCCCTGGCCTCCGTACCGCGCACCGCCACCCGCCACGCCGTGGCCGTCCCGGCGGGCGCCGACCAGTCGGGCAGCGGTCCGGCGGGTGCGGTCGAGGACGCTCTGGAGGAGCTGCGGCGGCTGGCCCGTACGGACGGGGTGCACTCGACGGCCCTCGGCATCGACCCGCGCGGCTGGGAGCTGCTGCACTTCACCCTCTGGGCGGACACCGCCCCGCCCGGTGCCCCCGGCGACCGCTACCAGGTGCTCCACCTCTCCGCGCCCGACCTGGCCCGGCTCCCCCGCGGGCGCCAGTGGTGAGCGCGGCCGGACAGGCCCGAGAGGCCATGGGAGAGACCACGGGGCAGACCGCCGCGCAGACCGCCGTACGGACCGTGCTCGGCGATGTCCCCGGCGATGCGCTGGGCGTCTGCGACGCACACGACCACCTGTTCTTCCGTAGCGCACTGCTGCCCGGGCAGGAGCTGACCGATGTGGCCGCGGCGGACGCGGAGCTGCGGGCCTTCCACGGGCTCGGCGGGCGGGCGGTGGCGCAGTGGACGCCCTACGGCCTCGGGCGGACGGCCGGTGAGCTGGTCGGGCTCTCCCGGGCCACCGGCGTCCATCTGGTGGCCGCGACGGGGCTGCACCAGGCCCACCACTACGCGCCGGGCACCGTCGAAGCGGTGCTCGACGGGCTCGCCGAACTCTTCGTCGACGAGCTGACGCGCGGCATCGGCGGCACGGGGCCGCGCGCCGGGCTGATCAAGGTCGCGGGCGGCTTCCACGGCCTCGATGCCCACGCCCGCCGCACCATGGCCGCGGCCGCCCAGGCCCACCATCGCACCGGCGCGCCCATCGCCGTTCACCTGGAGCTGGGGACGGCCGCCCTGGACGTCCTGGACCTGCTGTGCGACGAGCACGGGGTGGCGCCGCAGCGCGTGATCCTCGGCCATCTGAACCGCTCGCCCGACTCGGTCGTGCACCAACAGGCGGCCCGGGCCGGGGCGTTCCTCGCCTTCGACGGGCCCTCCCGCGCCAACCACGCCACGGACTGGCGGCTGCCCGACGCGCTGGTCGCGCTCGTCGACGCCGGGCACGCCGACCAGCTGCTGCTGGGCGGCGATACGACCACGGCCGCGGCCCGGTCGGTGAACGGCGGCCCGGGCATGCCGTATCTGCTCCGCCGGCTGCGCCCACGGCTCGAACTCGCCGTGGGTGCCGATGTGGTGCGCCGGATCCTCACCGCCAACCCGGCCCGCGCCCTGGCCACGGCCTGGCGCGCGGACTGACGTACGGGCTGGGGCTGTACGGACCCGGCACCTGGGCCGAGGGCGGACCCGGGGGCCGGCTGTATCGCACCGCCCCGGGTCACGCCGCGCCAAGCGCCTCCAGCGGGTCGTCGAGCACCGCCTGCCACGCCAACTCCGCCGCGCCGACCAGGCTGTTGTGGTCCAGGGTGCACGGCAGGACCGGTACGCCCCCGCTGCGCCCCCACAGGCTGCGCTCGGCGACGACCGCCCGCAGCCGCTCCGGGTCGGCCTCAAGGAGCTCGCGGTGCAGCCCGCCGAGGATGATGCGGTCGGGGTTGAGGATGTTGACGAGCCCGGCGAGGCCGAGGCCGAGCCGGTCGATGAGCAGGTCGGCGGCGGCCCGCACGGACGGGTCGGCGTACTCCTCGCGGAGCAGGTCGCGCGCCTGCTGGAGAAGCGACACCTCGGGTCCCGGGTCGCGTCCGGCGGCGACGAGGAACGCCAGTGGGTCGGCCTCGATGTCCAGACAGCCGCGGCTGCCGCAGTGGCAGGGCGGTCCCTCCGGGTTGACGGTCAGATGGCCGACCTCGAGGGCCAGGCCCGCGCTGCCGGTGTGCAGCCGCCCGTCGAGGACCAGCGCCCCACCGACGCCGCGGTGGCCGGTGGCGACGCAGAGCAGGTGCTGGGCGCCGCCGCCCGCGCCGTGGCGGTGCTCGGCCAGGGCCGCGAGGTTGACGTCGTTGCCGGCGAGGCCGGCCAGGGGAGCCCCGGACGGGCCGCGGACGCCCGCCGCGGCGAGGCTCCGGGTGAACAGCTCGCGTACGGGCGCGCCCGCGGGCCAGGCGATATGCAGCGGGTTGAGGGCGGTGCCCTCCGGTTCGGCCACCGCGGAGGGGACCGCGAGCCCGGCGCCCACGCAGCGGCGGCCGCTCGCGCGCAGCAGCCGGGCCCCGGCCTCGACGACCGCGTCGATGACATGCGCCGGATCTGCGGGCACGGTCATACAGCCGGGGTCGGTGGCCACGATCCGGCCGCCGAGCCCGACCAGAGCCGCGCGGAAGCCGTCGGCGTGCACCTGGGCGGCGAGGGCCACCGGGCCGTGGGGGGCGATCGCGAGGCGGTGCGAGGGGCGGCCCTGCGCCCCGGCGGCCCCCAGCGGGCGGGAGTCGACCTGGATCAGGCCGAGCGCTTCGAGTTCGGCGGCGACTGCGCCCGCGGTCGCTCTGGTCACGCCGAGTTCGGTCGTGAGCACCGCCCGCGTGGGCGCCCGGCCGGTGTGTACGAGCTCCAGCGCCGGGCCGAGAGCGCTTCGGCCCCGCTCGAGCCTTGTCCGTGTCTGGGTCACGCCCCTATTCTCACTTTGTGCCGACACGAAACAAAACATGGACGGTCATTCCGGGGAGGCGGCGCCCCGCCGTGGCCGACCGATCGCTCGCTCAACTGCGCACCGCCATCACCGTGTTCTTCGCCCTCGACGGATTCATATTCGCCGGTTGGGTGGTCCGGATTCCCGCGATCAAGGACCGGACCGGCGCGTCGGAAGGCGCCCTCGGGCTCGCCCTGCTCGGCGTTTCGGCGGGCGCGGTGGCCACCATGATGATCACCGGCCGGCTCTGCCGCCGCTTCGGCAGCCACGCCACGACGGTGGCCTTGGCCGTCCTGTTCTCGCTCAGCGTCGCGCTGCCGCCGCTGGCCGGCTCCGCGCTCGCCCTCGGGCTGGTCCTGCTGGTCTTCGGGGCCGGGTTCGGCGGGCTCAACGTCGCCATGAACAGCGCGGCCGTCGATCTCATCGCCGCGCTGCGCCGCCCCGTCATGCCCAGCTTCCACGCCGCGTTCAGCCTGGGCGGGATGGCCGGGGCGGCCCTGGGCGGGCTGATAGCGGGGCGGCTGAGCCCCACCGCCCACCTGTCACTCCTCGCCGCGTGCGGGCTGCTGCTCGCGGCGGTCGCGGGCCGGGCCCTGATCCGCCTCCCGGTCCCCGTACCCGTACCGGCGCCGCTTGAGGAAGGCACAGAGGGCGCGGCTCCGGATGGGCGGGCGCCCGGGGGCGGTTCCCGGAGCGCGGCGCGCCGGCTGGTCGCCGTCTTCGGGCTGATCGCGCTGTGCACGGCGTACGGCGAGGGAGCGATGGCCGACTGGGCCGCGCTCCATCTGGACCAGGACCTGGACGCGTCCCCGGGGGTCACCGCGGCGGGCTACTCGGTCTTCGCCCTGATGATGGCCGTCGGCAGGCTGAGCGGCACCACGCTCCTCGAACGGCTCGGCCAGACCCGCACACTGGTCGCGGGCGGCACCACGGCCGCGGCCGGCATGCTGCTCGGCGCGCTCGCCCCCACCGTCTGGCTCGCGCTCCTCGGCTTCGCCGTCACCGGTCTCGGCCTGGCCAATCTCTTCCCGGTCGCCATCTCGCGGGCGGGCGCCCTGACCGGGCCGAGCGGGGTCGCCGCGGCCTCCACCTTCGGCTACGGCGGGATGCTGCTCGGCCCGCCGGCCATCGGTTTCCTGGCCGACGGGCTCTCCCTGCCGACCGCCCTGACCACGGTCGCCCTGCTGGCGGCGGTGGCGGCAGCCGTGGCGTACGGCGCGCGCCGGGCAGGTCAGCCCGCCGACGAGCCGGCGTGAGCCCACGTCCACCGCCCGGGCACGGGATGTTCGATCAAAACTGGCAGAATTCCGCCATGGATATTGCCGAGTTGATCGACGCTCTGGACCGGGATGGCCGGCTGCTGGCCGACGCCGCGCAGCAGGCCGGGCCGGACGCGCGGGTGCCCACGTGCCCCGATTGGCGGGTACGGGACCTGCTGGCACACGTCGGGATGGTGCACCGCTGGGTGACCCGTATCCTCACCGAGGGGCTGACCGAAAGGGTGCGGCCCCAGCCCGGCCAGGAGCCCGAGGACGCGGATCTGACGCCCTGGTTCCGCGACGGCCACGGCGCGCTGGTCAAGGCGCTGAACGAGGCCGACCCCGAGGGACGGTACTTCACCATCCTGCCCACCTCGGACTCACCGCTCGCGTTCTGGGCGCGGCGGCAGGCACACGAGACGGCGATCCACCGGGTCGACGCGGAGTCGGCGGCCGGCAAGGACCTCTCCCCCGTCACCCCGGCCTTCGCGGCCGACGGCCTGGGCGAGCTGCTGACCGGGTTCCACGCCACCGAGCGGAGCAAGGTGCGGACGGAGACACCGCGCACCCTGCGGCTGCGGGCCACGGACGCCGAGGTCGTCTGGACGGTGCGGCTGACCGACGCCCCTCCGCGCGCCGAGGTCGGCGACGCCGGAGAGGCCGACTGCGAGCTGTCCGGTTCGGCGGAGGAGTTGTACCTGACGCTGTGGAACCGCCTGCCGATGACGCGGCTGCGGGCCACGGGCGACACATCGCTAACCGAACTGTGGCGGGAGCGCTCGGGCTTCTGAAGCGGACGGGGCGTACGCCGGGCTTTCCGGTGTACGCCCCGCTGCACCCCTCGGCGAGACCCTAGGCTGGTGGCATGACAGACATGCACCCCGTGAGCGGTCCTCGCACCCAGGACCAACGCGACGCCGTCACCGTGGAGATCATGTTCGCGGTCGTCACCGGCGCCCTGCTGGCGGCCCTGCTGTTCTTCGTCTGCGCGAGCCCGGCCCTCTTCGGCGACCTGGGCAGAGCGGCGGAGAAGACCTGGCTGACGGCCGCCGCCAGCACGGCCACCGTCGGGTTCGCCGCCCGGGTCCTCCAGGTCCTGTGGTGGCTGCCGCGCAAGCGGCGCGGCTGACGTTCTCCCCCCGTAGGCAAGAGGCCCGTAGGCAAGAGGTCCTGGTATGACGCATTGGCGGTGCGCGGGGCTGCGCTGGGGCCGGTCGGACCCCGCGCTGGCCTGGCACCACCCCGCCCACGGCGACCGCGCCTCCCCGCTGTCGCCCGGCCGCCCGCTGGGCTTCACCGTTGTGAGCGACGCATACGCGGCCGCCGGGCCGCAGACGGCGGCGATACCCGCGCCTGCGCCGCGTGGGCGGAGAAGCGAACGAGAAGGCGCGTCGTCCGGCCGCTGGTGCGTCGGCGTGCGCAGGGGCGCCCGGCACACGCCGTGCCCGGTGGGCGCCGAGGTGTCCGCGTCCGCCGTCTCCGCCCAGTGCCCGGACTGCGCCCGGCTGGACCGCTCGTACTCCGTGGCCGCCGACACCCGCACCGACGACCCGCGCCCGTATGACGTCTATCTCGCCTGGTTCGGCCCGGATCTGATCAAGGTCGGGATCACCGCGGCCGAACGCGAGGGGGCCCGGCTGCTCGAACAGGCCGCGCTCTCCTACACCTTGCTCGGGCGCGGCCCGCTGATGGCCGCCCGCCGGGCGGAGGCCGTGCTGGGCGCCGCGCTCGGGGTGCCGGACCGCTTCCCGTACGCCGCCAAGCGCGCCGCCCGTGAGGCCCCGCCGCCTCAGCGGGAGCGCGCGGCGGCGCTCGCCGAGCTGCACGCGCGGGCGTGCGCCCTGGGCGGGCTCCCGGAATCCCTCGCCCTCTGTCCATGTGCGCCCGTCCACCATGACGCCGTCTTCCACCTGGACCGCGTGCGCCCGGTGCACGGCGTCATCCGGCTCGCCCCCGGCCGTACGGTGGCGGGCCAGGTGGAGGCCGTGGCCGGGCCGGATGTCCACCTGACCGACTCGGCGGACCGTGCCCTGCTGCTCGACACCCGGCAGCTGGCGGGCTGGCCGCTGGCCGCGGCCCCCGCGGACGCCGCCACCACGGCGGAGGTGGCCGCGCTGGTGCGGGAGGCGGCGGAGCCGGAAGGGCTGTTCTGAGCGGGCGGTGCGGGGCGGGCCCGGTGGGCCGGGGCCCGGGGGCGGGGACCCGGTGGGCGCCTCCCAGCGGTAGCCGGGGGAAAACCGGGCCGGAAATCAATCAGCCGAGCCAGCCCGGGCGTACCAGGCCCGACTCGTAGGCGAGGACGACGAGTTGGGCGCGGTCGCGCGCGCCCAGCTTGATCATCGTGCGGCTGACATGGGTCTTGGCGGTGAGCGGGCTGACGACCAGCCGCCGGGCGATCTCCTCGTTCGACAGCCCGATGCCCACCAGCGCCATCACCTCCCGCTCGCGCTCGGTCAGCTCCGCGAGCACGGCACCGGGCGCCGGCTCCTTCGACCGGGCGGCGAACTCGGCGATGAGCCGGCGCGTGACGCCGGGCGAGAGCAGCGCGTCGCCCGCGACGACCGCCCGTACGGCCCGCAGCAACTCCTCGGGCTCGGTGTCCTTGACCAGAAACCCGGAGGCGCCCGAGCGGATCGCCTCGAAGACGTACTCGTCGAGCTCGAAGGTGGTCAGCATGACCACCTTCACCTCGGCGAGCGCGGGGTCCTCGGTGATCCGGCGGGTGGCGGCGAGGCCGTCGAGCTGTGGCATGCGGATGTCCATCAGGACCACGTCCGGGCGCACCTCACGGACCTGCGCCGCCGCCCGCTCGCCGTCGGCGGCCTCGCCGACCACCTCGATGTCCGGCTGAGCGTCCAACAGGGCGCGGAACCCGGCGCGGACCAGCACCTGGTCGTCGGCGAGCACTACACGGATCAGGGAGCTCAAGGGGCCTCCAAGGTGGTCGCTTCGCCCGACGGCCTCTCGTGCCGTGGTGTCGGGGACACCGTAGCGGCGGTCAGCGGAAGGCGGGCCCGGACCCGGAAGCCGCCGTCCGGGCACGGCCCGGCCACCACCGTGCCGCCGAGCGCGGCGGCCCGCTCACGCATGCCGACCAGGCCGTTGCCACCACCGGCGACCCCGTTCGTCGGGCCGACGGCGGTCGCCGGACCGTCGTCGTCGATCCGCAGCTCCAGCTCGGCCGGGGCGTAGCGCAGCAGGACCCGGGCGGTGCGGGAGCCGGAGTGGCGGACGATGTTGGTCAGGGCCTCCTGGACGATACGGAAGGCGGCGAGGTCGGTACCGGGCGGCAGGGCGGTCCGTACGCCGTCCACCTCGACGCTCACCGTGAGGCCCATGCCACGAGCCTGTTCGGTCAGCTCGTCCAGCCGGTCCAGGCCGGGGGCGGGCGAGCGGGGTGCGTCCCCGGGCGCCCTGAGCGTGTCCAGGACCTGGCGGACCTCGCCCAGCGCCTCCTTGCTGGCCACCTTGATCGTGGTCAGGGCGGTGCGGGCCTGCTCGGGGTCCTGGTCGAGGAGGGCGAGGCCGACGCCCGCCTGAACGTTGATCACCGAGATGCTGTGGGCGAGGACGTCGTGCAGCTCGCGGGCGATGCGCAGCCGCTCCTCGTCGGCGCGGCGCCGCTCCGCCGCCTCCCGCTCGGCCCGCTCGCGTGCCCATTGCTCCCGTCGTACGCGAGCGAGCTCGGAGGCGGCGACGACCGCCACCACCCAGGCCACGACGACCGCCTCCGGCCCCCAGGCGGCAGGACCGTCCCCTGCCGGCGGCAGCCATCGATGGAGCCAGTGGGCGATGAGCAGATGGGCGGCCCACAGCCCCCCGAGCGCACTCCAGGCGGCCACCCGCCGCCCGGCGGCCACGGCGGCGAAGCAGGCGACGACGACGCTGAGGAAAACCGGGCCGTAGGGATATCCGGCGCCGAGGTAGAGCGCGGTGACGGCCGAGGTGGCGAGGACGGCGAGCTGGGGGTGCCGATGGCGTACGAGGAGCAGCGCGGGCCCGGCCACCAGCAGCGCCCGGCCGGCGAGGCCGAGATCGGCCCGCTCGGGCTGGCTGTGCGCGGCAAACTGCGTCCCGACCAGCTGGAGGAACGCGACGACCAGCGAGGAGCGCCACGGCAGACGGGCGGCGGGGCCCGCGCTCCACCACGGAGGCCCCCAGGGCCGGGCGGCTGCCTGGCCGGATCCGGGGTGCCGGCCCCGGGAGAATTCACGCATACCCGCAACGCTAGACCGGCCCGGGCCGCGACGGCGTCGCCCCGGGGCGGTGGCCGGACGTACTCCCGGTGGAGTACGTGGCGTGGGTGCGCGACGGCCGGGGACACCCGGCCCGGGGGGCCGGCCACCGACCAGCCGGCCATCGATCGACACCGCGCGACACACCGGGCTACGGCAACCGGGCGACGCTCGACCAGGGGAAACCAAATCCGGGCCACCGCCCCTGGCCTGGCCATCCGCGTATCCCGGTGTCCGAGGACACGCGCGCTGCGGGTGCACACGCCCCGAAATCCCCACACAGTGAAAAACGTGATGTACCGGCCCCTTCCGTGACGGTTGGGGCGGGTGACCTACGGAGCCGGGCTGAGGTGCTGCGCTATGCGTGTAACCGGACTTGGGCATGCTGGACTGTTCATCGAAACCGCCGCCGGAACGGTGCTCTGCGACCCCTGGGTCAACCCGGCCTTCTTCGGCTCGTGGTTCCCGTTCCCCGACAACACCGACCTGGACTGGGACCACTACGGGCGGGCCGCGGACTACCTGTACATATCGCATCTGCACCGTGACCACTTCGACGCGGAGAACCTGCGCCGCAATGTGCGCAAGGACCTCACCGTACTGCTACCCGCCTTCGCCACCGACGAGTTGGAGTTCGAGCTGCGTGCGCTCGGATTCAGCGAATTCCTGCGCACCGAAAGCGGTGTCCCGGTCGAGCGCGATGGCCTGCGCATCATGATCACTGCCCTGACCGGCCCCGGCGACGGCCCCATCGGCGACTCCGCGCTGTCGCTGGACGACGGGGAGACGGTGCTGCTCAACCAGAACGACGCACACCCGCTGGACATCCCTTCGATCCGGGCGTTCGGCGAGGTCGACGCGCACTTCCTGCAGTTCTCCGGGGCCATTTGGTGGCCGATGGTCTATCAACTGCCGGACACCGCGAAACGGGAGTTCGCCGCCCGTAAGCGCGAGGGGCAGTCCGAGCGGGCGCTGCGCTATATCGACGCCGTCGAGGCCAAGCACGTGTTCCCCAACGCCGGCCCGCCCTGCTTCCTCGACGAGGACCTGTTCCAGTTCAACGGCACCGGCCGTGCCGGGGAGAGCATCTTCGTCGACCAGCGGGAGTTCCTGGCGGAGCTCGCCGAGGCCCGGCCGGACACCTCGGCGCATCTGCTGCTGCCGGGCACCGTCGCCGAACCGCTGCACACGGCGTGCAAGCTCACCCACCGCTACACCGCCAAGGAGATCGACCACATCTTCGAGCACAAGGACGCGTACCTGCGCGACTTCGCCCGCAGACAGCAGCCCGCGCTCGCCGCCGAGCGCGCCTCGCGCGCCCCGGCGCTGCCGCCCGAACGCCTGCTGGCCGAACTCAAGCAGTGGTGGGAACCGCTGTTGGCACGCGCGGACCGGATTTGCGACGGGGTCGGCGGCCCGGTACGGCTGGACGTGGACGACACCCCGATCGTGATCGACTTCCCGGCCCGCCAGGTCCGCCGCTGGGACGGTGAGCGCTGCCGCTACACGCTCTCCACCACGGGCGACCTGGTGGCCACCAACATCGCCCGGCGCGAGGTCGACTGGTCAAACAGTCTCCTGCTGTCCCTGCGCTTCAGCGCCAGCCGGATCGGGCCGTACAACGAATTCCTGTACGTGTTCTTCAAGTGTCTGTCCAGCGAGCGCATCGAGTACGTGGAGAACTACTACGACTCCGGGCACGACGACGGCCAACACGTCGAACTGGGCGACTGGCGCGTCCAGCGGCGCTGCCCGCATCTGCGCGCCGATCTCGGCCGGTTCGGAGAGATCGACGGCGACGAGCTCACCTGCACCCTGCACGGCTGGCGTTACGACCTGTCCACCGGCCGCTGTCTGACCGCCGACGGCCACGACATCCGGGCCGAGCGGACAGCACCCGCCGACGGCTGACAGCCCGGCGTGTGACCGGGGCGTGATCGCGGGAACCAGACCAGCCCATTCCGCGTGGTTTGCAGCAGAACACCTTGTTGTACGGTGCAGAAGGTTGCAGAACACGAGTCTGGGCAAGTCACGCCCCGGGGCAGGGAGACAACGGCTGATGGGGTGGGATCTGACCCCCGACTGGTTGGATGACGCGGTTGAGTCGGGCACTGAGGCCGTCGGGGACGGTGTGGAGTGGCTGGGCAACAAGTCCGCGGAGGGTTTGGACAAGGTCGGCTGGGAGGGCGGGGCGGACTGGGTCCGTGACAAGTCCCGTTCGGCGGCGAACGCGCTGGGGGCGGATGTCGCCGAGTTCCAGTTGGGCGAGACCGAGGACCCGAAGAAGCTGGTCTTCGGCAGCGCCGGGAAACTCCGGTCCACGGCCACCCATCTGCGGGATTTCCAGAAGGCGTTCGACCAGGTCGGCAAGGGCCTCAAGGGGCTGGACGCCTCCCGGCTGAAGGGCAAGAGCGCGGACGCCTTCCGGAAGAAGGTGGCCGACGAGCCGGCGAAGTGGTTCAAGGCCGCGGACGCGTGTGAGAAGGCCGCGCTGGCGCTGGAGGGCTTCGCGGGCACCGTGGAGTGGGCGCAGGGCCAGGCGCAAGACGCGATCGACGCCTACAAGGCCGCGAAGAAGGCGTCGGACGACGCGCGGTCCGTCTACAACGGCAAGGTGGACGCGTACAACTCGGCGGTGGACACGTACAACGCCGCCGTGGAGGACGGCAAGGATCCGGGGGCCAAGCCGAAGAAGCCAGGAGATTTCGCCGACCCGGGTCCCGCGAAGGCGAAGGCGGCGCAGGAGAAGCTGGACGAGGCGCGGCGGCAGCGGAACAAGGCGGAGGAGACCGCGGTCAAGGCGGTGGCCCAGGCCCGGGACGCCGCTCCGCCCAAGCCCTCCTACAGCGAGCAGGTCGCCGATGGGCTTGAGGGGCTGTCGCTGGACACCTCGCACTTCCTGGGTGGTGTGGTGAAGGGGACGGCGGGCCTGGTCAACTTCGCCCGCGGGCTCAATCCGCTGGATCCGTACAACATCACCCATCCCGCTGAGTACGTGACGAATCTGAACAGCACGGCGGCCGGGCTGGTGACCTTGGCCAACGATCCGGTCGGGGCGGGCAAGAACATGCTCGACGCCTTCGCCAAGGACCCGTCGGAGGGGCTGGGCCGCCTGGTGCCCGAGCTGATCGGCACCAAGGGGCTGGGCGCGGCCCGGGCGGGCATGGGCGCGGCGCGTGAGGGCATGGCCGCCGCCAAGTACGCGCGGGGCGGGGAGGACGCGGCGCGTGCGGCGCTGCGCAAGGAGGGGTCGCACCCCTTCGCGCGCGAGGACGTCAAGAAGACCTGTAACGGCACCGATCCGGTGGACCTGGCGACGGGGAAGATGTTCCTGCCGCAGACGGATGTGGCCCTGCCCGGTGAGCTGCCGCTGGTCTTCCGCCGCCGGGTGGAGTCGGGCTATGCGGCGGGGGGCTGGTTCGGTCCGTCGTGGTCGAGCACGGCCGACCAGCGGCTGGAGATCGACGCCGAGGGTGTCGTGTTCGTCAGCGAGGACGGGCTGCTCCTGTCCTATCCGCACCCGGCCCCCGGCCTCCCCACGCTTCCCGTCGCGGGGCCGCGATGGCCGCTGGAACGGGACGCGGACGGCGACTACACCCTCACCGACCTCGACACCGGACACACCCGCCACTTCGCCGGCCCAGCCGCAGGAGGCGACGGCATCGCGCGGCTGGCGCAGATCACGGACCGCAGCGGCCACGTCATCACCTTCGACCACGATGGTGAGGGGGCGCCCACCGATGTCGTCCACTCCGCCGGCTATCACCTGAAGCTGACCACCGCAGACGGCCGGATCACCGCCCTCCACCTGGCGGGCGCCGCACCCGACGGCTCGGACCAGGAGATCGTCCGCTACGGCTACACCGACGGCAACCTCACCGAGGTCATCAACTCCTCCGGGCTGCCGCTGCGGTTCGCGTACGACGACGAACGCCGGGTCATCTCCTGGACCGACACCAACGACCGCCGCTACGACTACGTCTACGACAACCGCGACCGCTGTATCGCGGAGGGCGGCGAGGCGGGCCACATATCGATCCGCATCGACTACCACGACGCCGACCCCGCCACCGGCCACCGCATCACCACCGTCACCACCCCCGACGGCCACACCACCCGCTACGTCATCGACGACGCCTGCCTGGTCATCGCCCAGACCGACCCCCTGGGCCACACCACCCGCACCACCTACGACCGCCACGGTCGGCCCCTGACCCACACCGACCCCCTCGGCCACACCACCACCCACACCTACGACGAGGCTGGACACCTCACCACCGTCACCCGCCCCGACGGCCTGGAGACACACACCACCTACGACGCCCTGGGCCTGCCAGTGACCGTCACCGGCGCGGACGGCGCCACCTGGCACCAGACCTGGGACGAGGCGGGCCGCCGCACCAGCCTCACCGACCCCGCCGGCCACACCACCCGCTACGCCTACGACGACCACGGCCACTTGACCGCCGTCACTGACGCGCTGGGGCACACCACGGGCCTGCGTTGTGACTCGGCGGGTCTGCCGGTGGAGATCACCGATCCGCTCGGCGCCAGCACCCGCTATCAGCGGGACCCCTTCGGCCGCCCGACCACCGTCACCGATCCGCTCGGCCACACCACCCGCCTGGAGTGGACCGTCGAGGGAAGGCTCGCCGCCCGCACGTACCCGGACGGCACGACCGAGTCATGGACGTACGACGGCGAGGGCAACTGCACCAGCCACACCGACCCGGGCGGGGGCACGACCACCTACGAGTACACCCACTTCGACCTGCTGGCCGCCAGGACCGGCCCGGACGGGGTGCGCTACGAGTTCATCCACGACACCGCCCTGCACCTCACCCAGGTCACCAACCCGCAGGGCCTGACCTGGACCTATGAGTACGATCCTGCGGGTCGCACGGTGTCCGAGACGGATTTCGACGACCGCACCCTCACCTACACCCACGACGCCGCCGGCAGACTGACCACCCGCACCAACCCCCTCGGCCAGACGACCCACTTCGAACGCGACCCGCTCGGCCGCACCCTCCGCAAGACCACAGACGGCCTGACCACCACCTTCGTTTACGACCCCGCCGGCCGCCTGACCACCGCCACCGGCCCCGACGCCGAGGTGGTCCACCAGCGCGACCGCATGGGCCGCGTCAAATCCGAAATGGTGAACGGCCGGGTCCTCACCCACACCTACGACGCCCTGGGCCGCCGCGTCCGCCGCACCACCCCCAGCGGCGCCACCACCACATACGCCTACGACGCGGCGGGCAACCGCACCACGCTCACCGCCTCCGGCCACACCCTCGCCTTCGACCACGACGCCGCGGGCCGCCAAACCACCCGCCACCTCGACGATATCCTCACCTTCACCCACACCTGGGACCCCCTCGGCCGGCTCACCGAACAGACCCTCACCGGCCCCGCCCCCCCCCCCCCCCCCCCCCCCCCCCCCCAACCCCACCCCCCCCCCCCCCCCCCCACCCCACAACACCCCCAGACCAACCGGGCCCCCGCCGTAGCCCTAGACGCGGCGGGCCGCGTGACCGCAGTCCGCGCGAGGCGCTGGACCGAGACCTACGCGTACGACGAGGCGGGCAACCAGACCCATGCCGACTGGCCGGAGCGGCATCCCGGAGCCGATGCGACGGGAGACCGGACCTACACCGGCACCCGTATCACCCGCGCGGGAGACATCCGCTACGAACACGACAGCGCGGGCCGCCTCACGCTCCGCCAGAAAACCCGTCTGTCGAAGAAGCCCGACACCTGGCGCTACACCTGGGACGCCGAGGACCGCCTGACCACCGTCACCACCCCCGATGGCACCATCTGGCGCTACCTCTACGACCCCCTCGGCCGCCGCACCGCCAAACAACGCCTGGCAGGCGACGGCGAAAAGGTCGTGGAACAGGTGGACTTCACCTGGGACGGGCCCGTCCTCGTCGAGCAGACCACCGCGACGACGGGCCTCCCCCGGCCCGTCACCCTCACCTGGGACCATCAGGGTCTGCATCCGGTCGCCCAGACCGAGCGCATTGCCGACGCCACCACCCAGCGGGAGATCGACCGACGGTTCTTCGCCATCGTCACCGACCTCGTCGGCGCCCCCACCCATCTCGTCGACGAAACCGGCGAGATCGCCTGGCACGCCCGCACCACCCTCTGGGGCACCACCACCTGGGCCGCCACCAGCACCACCTACACACCCCTCCGCTTCCCCGGCCAGTACTACGACCCGGAAACCGGCCTCCACTACAACCACCACCGCTACTACGACCCCACCACCGCCCGCTACCTCACCCCCGACCCCCTCGGCCTCACCCCGGCGCCCAACCCCGCCACCTACGTCCACAACCCCCACACCTGGAGCGACCCCCAGGGGCTGACGCCCTGCAAACCCTCCCTCAGAGATCGTCTGAGGTCCATGTTCGGCAGGGACTCCGCGGCTCCGCAGACGCCGGCGCCGGAACCGGCCGCTGCCCGGCCGCCTCTCATGCTGGAGTCGCCCAACCCCGGCATCAGCACGGTCAGCGATCTGTACGGGCCGTTCCACCGGCTGGGCTCGCCGACTCAGACGGTCGAGGTGACGCAGCAGGTCGTCGAGTCGGGAGAGTTGTGGGGACGCGCCTCACGCTGGGGAGGCGAGGAGATGGTCCAGGCCCACCGAGGCGCCATTCCGGACAGCGCGCCCCCCGGAAGCTTCGAGTTCTACACCTCCGTCGAGCCCAAACCGCTGAGAAACACACCGCCTGGCTATGTGGCGTGGGAGCTCGGCAGCGAATCGGGGGTGGGTAGGGTCCACCACGGTGGCGAGGACTTCGCCAGGATTCCGGTTTTCGTCACGGAGGTGCGGTAGCGTGCGGCGAATTGACGCGGCGGCCTTCCAGGGGTCCCCTCAGGCGTATGTCGCCCAGCTCGATGTGACGACCGAGGGCCTGGAGTCCCGCTGGGGCCCTCATGAGCTGACCCGGGATGACCTGGGCGACTGGTTCACCTTCGCCTTCGCGCTCGACAGCGGAACCCTCGCGGCCCTGGTGCGGGAGGTCGAACACGCCCCGCGCCCCGGCTACATCCTGACGGCCATCGGCGGTGAGGACCCGCGCGCCGTGCTGACGGAGTTCCTTGCCGAATCGGGGTTGAGCGCGGATCGCGTCACCCATGAAGGCTTCGACTGAGGCCGCCTCAGGCCCCGAAGCACCCGCCAAAGGACCCAAGGGGCCCGGCGTCGGCC
>NZ_JBHWES010000091.1:0-40601 GCF_042734105.1 Streptomyces sp. NPDC059679
AGCCCGCCGGGCCTGCCCGAGGATGGACTGCAGCCGCTCGACCTCCCCGCCGACCCGGCGTGCCTCCTCGGCCTTGGCCCGCGCCGTCTCCTCGGCCGTCTTCCGCTCGTTGACGAGGCGCTCCACTTCCCTCTGGAGCGCGTCGACCTGACCGGTGGTCGAGTCCTTGCGGGACCGCTGCTCGCCGATCTCCTGGCGTACCCGGTCGAGCTCTGCCGTGGCGTTGTTGAGCTTCCTCTGCTCCTCCTCGGCCCTCTCCATGAGCTGATTCACATTCTTGGACTCTTCGGACATCTGGTCTTCCGCGCGCTGCCGAGCGGCTTCCGCGCGCTGCCGCGCGTCCTCCGCGCGCTCCGCCTCGGCCTTGGCCCGCGCCGTCTCCTCGGTCGCCTTCTCCAGGGCTTCCTTGGCTTCCTGCTGCGCGGTGTCGGCCGCCTTCCTGGCGTCGACTGCCGCGCGCATCTCGGTTTCCGCGCGCTGCCGCGCGTCCTCGGCTTCCTGCCGCGCAGCTTCCGCGCGCTCCGCCTTCTCTTCCAGTTCCGCCGCGCGCTCGGCCGCCTCGATCCGCTGCGCTGCGGGCATGATGGCCACCCGCTCCATCAGGTCCGTCACTTCCAGCGGGTCCTTGAAGTCGACCGTGGCGACGTCATCCACCTCGGTCCACCCGCCCAGCGAGCGCAGCACGGCGAGGGCCTGGCCGCTGTCCGTGGCGAAGTCGGCCCGGTCCATGGAGTTGGTCGCCCTCTTGCGGGCCTGCTCCAGCTCCTTGACTGCGGCCGTCAGCTGACGCCGCCTGGCGCCCGGGTCCTTGATGAGCTTCGCGTGCGAGGCCAGCAGGGTCCGCAGGCGAAACAGCTTCCTGGCCGCCTTCTTCGCCAGCGTCGCGCGGGCAACCTGCCCGGACGTCGAATTCGGGTCCAGGCCCAGGCCGGAGAACGCGGCCGCCCACCCCTTGGTCCACAGCAGCACCAGCAGCCGGACCGGACCGGCCTTGGACGTGTCGTCCTGCTGCTCCGTGCCGCGCATCCGGGCCCGGAACTCCAGCTCGATCACCCAGGCAGCACCGATCGGCATGGCAGCCATGAAGGGAGCAGCCACAGGGTTCGGCGCGTGGATGAAGTTGGCCGTAGCGGACACGGCGACCAGCGCCCAGGCAGTGTTGTGGATCAGCCGCAGCTGCGTTGTCCACCCGGCCCGAGGGTTCGCCCGCTGGTAGAGCTGCGAGAACAGCACCAGCTCCATGGCGTCGAACATGGCGATGAACCCGACCGCGATGGGCTCGGGCAGCTGGGCCGTGCCCAGCGCGAAGCCCCACATGCCATGGATGCTGACGATCATGCCGCCGAGTGCCACGTATGCCTGACGGCCCATGCCGCCCAGCCCGATCACCTCGGACTCACGGCCCTCGGCTTTCGCCTGGTCGTGCTCGGCCTGGCGGCGCTTGCGGGACCTCTCGGCCGCCCGCCACAGCCCGCGGCCGGTCAGGTACGCCATGCCGAGCAGCACCAGGGCCACCGCGCCGGCGGTAACGGTCAGCGCCCAGGCAGGCGTGCCGGACACCGCCCGGTCAAGGGTCGAGGACCAGTCAAAACCATGACTCGATCCTGCCGCTGACCAGGATGGATGCGTTCCGGAAGTACTCTGGGAGAGACGCATGCAGACCTCCATATCTCTGCGTCGATCCGGCCTCGGCGGTCCCTACAACCGCTGGGGCCTTTCCTCTTGTCAGGACCCTTCAGTGGGGTCTTCTTTGCCTTGTGCGGGCCGCTGTTCCAGGTCCTCGATGTACGCCAGGAAGCTGGAGAGGAGCTCCGCCTCGGTGTCGCCGACGAGGACCTCACGGCGCTTGAGGAGGATGTCCACCGCGACTCGGATCACTGTGTTCGCCGTGATCCGTTCGGTCTTGCGGGTCCGGGCCGCCTGCAGCTCCCGCGCCAGTACATCCAGCTCGATCTGCTGATCGCCTCGGAGCTGTACGTACTTGGGCGAGACCTTTTTGCGAGCCGCCGCTGCCGCCTCATTGAGGCTTGACGACCGCTTTGCTGGCGGTTCGGCTGCCATGTATCCCCCTTGGGGTCTTGGAGTTCTTGACCCCAAGAGGCTATGGCTCCGGATCTTTGGCGAGGTGGGGCGTGTCGGTGCCCTCTCGCAGATCGCGCCCCCGATTGGGCCTCTTTCGATGTCCACGAGGAGATCATACATCAAGAGTCTTGAAGTTCAAGACTTCATGGGTTAGTGTTCTCCATGTACGGCGAGAGGGCCGGGGTTCCCGCCCCGACCCTCTCGGACCGGCCGGAGTTGCTGCTCCGACCGATCACGGACACCCCTATGCGTCTCACCGAGAGGGATCTCCATGCGTCATCTTCCCAGGCGCCGCCGTGCCCTGGCTACGCAGGTCAACGACACCCCCGCTCCCGTGCCGACTCCGGTCGCTGCGGCCCCCGCGCCCCTTTGCTGCGGCGGTTTCAAGGCCGCGACGGTCCGGGTTGACGGCCGTCTGATCACCGTCCACTGCTGGGAGTGCGTCCCCTCCCCCGCCACGGCCGGCGTCATCGACGACATCGAGGCCGAAGACGAGGCCGACGACTACGAGGACGAGCCGGAGAGCCTGCTGATTTACGGGGCGGTGGCCTGATGAGCAACACGGTGAACGACCTGCTCGCGCAGGCCGCACGGGACTACAAGAAGCACAACGACCCGGACACCCAGGCCGAGGCCAGGTCCCAGCGGGCAACTGCCCGCGCCCACGGCAACGAGGCGGCCGCGTCGAGTGGCAGCGCCGCGCCGAGGGGCGGTGCCGCGCGATGACTACCTGCTCCAACTGCCACCAGATGGTCACCGTCCACAACGGGCACTACACGTGCACGAATTGCCAGCACAACGGTGATGCCTGATGGCTGACCGCGACACGCGCCCGCCGCTGCCCATGCGCCCGCCCCCGCACCAGCGTGACGGCCGCGACGAGAGCCAGCAGACGACGCCCGCCCGGCCCCACCCCTTCACCGGCCACTAGCAGGCCCCCGCGGGCCGCCCTCCATCAAGGGCGGCCCGCCCGCACCTTCCCGCCTTGAAAGGCACACTCATGCTTGCGTTCGAACCCGCCGCGTCGAGCGGCAGCCGGTACCAGGGCGGTGCCGCGCGATGAGCCAGCCCGCCGAACTGCCCGCCGAGTGGACGACCGGCGAAGACTACGTCGCCCCCGAGGACCGGCCCGCGGAATGGGCCCGTATGGCCGCTGCGCTGGCCGCCAGCGGCTACTCCGAGGACCAGCTCGCCCAGGCACTCGCGGTCGACGAGCAGACCGTCGAGCGGCTCATCCAGGCGGCCGGGGAGGGCGCGTGATGATGCGCCCGATCCGTACCGCGCGCGTCTGGTGGCACGAGGTCCTCGGCGTCGTCGGCGTGATCGAGGACATCACGGCCACCGTCCGCAGCCGCCGCGCCGTCAACGCCGAGAACAAGAAGCTCGCCACCGCCGAGCGGACCACCGCGCTCAGGCAGGCCCGCCAGGGCTGCACCCACAGCCCGGCCTGCCCGCTGGCCACCGCCCCGGACCGCCAGAGGGCCGCCGTGGTCTACGAGGACGACCACTTCAGCTACCTGTGCAACGGGCTCGTCCTGTCCATCGAGGCCATCAAGGCCCCCGACTACCCGCCCACCGGCCTGCACGAGAAGGAGTCCACTCTGTGACGCACGACGACCGTGCCCAGGCGACCGCCGTCATCGCCCTGCTCGCGGCCCTGCTCGCCGCCGTGTGGGCCTGGCGGCTCGGGTGGGGCCCGACAGCATGCGCCGAGGTCACCGGGGTCGTGTACGTGGCCGTGGCGGCTCTGGTGTCCTCGGCTCTGCACGCGCCGCTCGGCGCCGTGGTGGTGACCAGCGTCAAGTACACCGCCATCACCGCGGCGTACAGCGTGTGGGTCGCCGCCGCCGCGCTCTACGCCGTGTGCAGGCTGCTGAGCGGCCGCACCTCGAAAGGGGTGTTCGTATGACCAGGCTCGCCCACCTGCTCGGCGGTGAAGAGGCCGCCGCCCAGTGGACAAACGCCCGCGTGCACCAGCTGGTCGTCGGGTACCGGCTCGACCCCAACACCGCGCTGGACCTGGTCGAGCAGGCCGTCGCCGAGGACAACCCGGCGATCCTCGCGGAGCCCGGCCAGGTGTGGACCCGACGGGCCGAGGCCGACCCGGATCTGCCCGCCGTCCTCTACCTCACCCACCGGCTCGGCCCCGAGCACCTGGTCGCCGAGGACGGAGGCACCACCGGCACGGGCGTGATCTGGCTCGCCGCGCTGTACGCCTACGAACTCAACTACTGGAAGCGCGAGTAAGAGCCAGTCCGGCCAGGGTCGGGCCCGCCACCACCGCGGGCCCGGCCCCGGTCCTCGACAAGCCACCGCCACCCACACCAAGCCCCAGACGGAGCCCCCGTGACACCCCCTGACCAGCTGCCCTCGTGGTACAGCCAGCACTTGCCCGCCCCGCCGCCGCAGCCTCATCACACCGGACTCAGCCTGCTGATGGCCTACTCCGGGCGCGTGGTGCCCGTCATCACCACGTCCACGGCCCTGGCCCTGGCCCGGATCTGGCACGAGCAGGGGGCCGCTCACAGCGCCGGCAACATGGCGCTGATGATCGCGCTGTCGGCTGGGAGTTTCGCGGCCGCGTGCGTCTCGGCCGCCCACCGCAACAGCGACGCCATCACGACCGCCGTCGCGTTCACCGCCAGCGGCGCGTTCGCGGTCATCGGCCCCGCCGCCTACACCGAGTCGTGGGCCCTGGCCGCCCTCCTGTGGCTCGTCGCCACCGTGCTGGTCTACGTCGTCTCATCCCGGCACTGGCGGACCGCCCGGCAGGACCGCGAGGCCCGCGAGCACGAGCTCGCGCTCGCCCGCCTCAACAGCGCCACCACCGTGGCGACCGCCCTCGTCGAGCGCGACACCCGGGCCCAGGCCCTGACCTACGGCCTGATGTTCGCCCAGGCCCTCGAGGACCGCCGGCGCCTCGACCCCAACACGTACGACCCGGCAGCCATCGAGCGCGCCGGACTGCCCCAGCTTCCCCTGACCATCAACGACAAGGAGTAACCCATGGCAGACACGACACCCCAGGACCCCGCCCCCCAGACCGCTGCCGACCAGTTCCACCAGGACCTGGCCGACGACTGGAACGCCGAGGCGTACGGCGACACCTCCACGACCTCCCCCGACCAGGAGCAGTGACCCGCCGCGACCACACCCGTGAGGATGGCCGGACGAGGGAGAGGAAGGACGCGATGAGTCCGCAGCACCACGGCGACGAGGACCAGGCCGCAGACGAGGTGACGTTCGGGGCGGAGTGGACCGTCACGCCCCGCGTGGCCGCTGGAGTTCTCGGCGTCGAGCAGCGCAAGGTGCTGCAGCTCATCGAGACCGGAGTGCTCGCCGTGCACTACGAGGGCAGAACCCGGCTCATCGAGCTGGACAGCCTGCTCGCGTACCGCCGCCGCAACCCGGCCCTCTCGATCCGCCCGGTCGCCCACCCCGCCGACCTCGACACAGACAAGGAGCACCGCACGCATGACCACTGACCCCCGGGTGAACAGGGCGATCACCTACGAGACCCACCAGCGCCGCGCGATCGAGCCGGACGGCACCACCCACGGCGCCCGGTACGCCGGAGACCGGCAGCACTACACCCTGGCCTGCGCCGTCTACCCGATGCCCGCCATCGAGCGCTTGGAGCACCAGGAGTTCACCGACACCGAGTTCTGGCCGGTCACCTGCCCCGGGTGCAAGGCCGCGATGGCCGTCGTCATCACCTGCCCGCTCTGCAAGACCCCCGGCGCCGAGGAGTTCGGCCTCCCGATCCCGAACACCGACGACTCCGCCGACTGCGCCCGCTGCATCAACCCTGAGTGTGGCATCCACTGGGGCCTCGACCCCGGCGCCAACGGCGCGTGCATCGAGTGCGGCGGCTCCGGCAACACCGGACGCGGCACCATCTACGACCCGCGCTGTGCCTGCCTCGAAGCCAACCAGTCCGAGACCGAGGAGAGCGCCCAGTGATCCGGCTCATCACCAGTGAGACCAAGCGGTACTACGAGGCCAAGGTCAAGGAGGCCGGGAAAGTTCCCTTCCTGGAACACCAGCTGCAGGAGACCCAGGACAATGTGGCGATGTGGAAGGCCCAGTCCGAGGACTACCTGAAGCAGCGCGACCAGGAACGCGAGCGGACCAGCCAGCTGACGGGCGAAGTCTGCGAGCTCCAGGCCCGGCTCAACGGCCAGCAGGCCGAGGTCCACCGGCAGCTCGACGAGTCCCGCGAGCCCGTCCTGGCGCTGTTCAGAGACCTGCTCGACCGCGCGGACCATCCCGTCGAGGGCGCCGACTTCCGCAAGGAACTGGCCCTGCGGGTGCTGGAGACGTGGGTAGAGAACCTGAGCCCCGAGGACCACAACAGCTCGATGGGCCTGATCCTGCGCATCATCACGAACACCCACAAGCCCAAGGACCAGAGCGAGCCCGAGCCCGCCAACCGCAACACCTGACCAGCCCACAACATCCACCCAACCCACACCAGGAGCGAGACCCTGATGAACGACCCCCGCGACGAAGGCGGTTTCGTCGTCACCGAGAAGACCGAAGGCGGAGCCGACACCGTGATCGTTTCCACGGAAGGCGTCACCGTCCACCCGTGCCCTGGAGGCATCAGCGCAGACGAGCTCCTCGACTGACGCCTCCCGCCTGACCCACAAACCGAAGCGCCCGACCCGAGCTACTGCTCTGGGCCGGGCGCTTCGCTTACGCCAGGGGCTCAATCCTCGACGACCTCCGCCTCGATGACCACGTCCTCCGGAACCGTGACCTTCTTCCCACTCAGCCAGCGCCCGGCCGCCTTGATACGGGCGACCGCTTTCTCCGCAGCCGCCGCGTCGTCGGGGGCGATCCCGGCCTCGATGAGGGCGGCGAGCCGGTCCACGATGCCGTCGAGTTCCTTCACTGTCGCGTCGAGTGCCGAGTTCACCCGGCGCCGCTCGAAAGCAACGTCCGCCGCTTCGAACTTCTTGTTCGAATCTTCCGAAGCTTCGGAAGCCATGGTCTGCCAGGTCTTCCGCAACCCGTCCTCGGTGACCTTGCCGTCCCGTTCCAGAGTCTGCGTCCACATCTTCGGCGCGACATCCACCCCGGCGGACCGCATGGCGGGAATGAGGGCCCGCACATGCCCCGTGTTGAGCGGGATCCCCTGCACCTTGTAGTCGGTCGTCCCGGCAATCCCGAGGCCCGCCCGCACCTCCACCGAATCCATGATCAGGTACATGTGGCTGCTCTCGTAGCCGAGGGCCTTCTTCGCCCACTGGCGGAAGGTGAGGCCGTCGACCAGTTCCTGCAGGTCTTCCCAGTGATCCCGCACCCACATCAGGTACGGCCCGGCGGTGTCCATGAAGCGGGCTGTTGCGCGCTCCCGGGCCTCTCGGAGCGTCTCCTCGCGCCGCTCCTCGGCTTCCCGGATGACCCGTGCGCACTCCGCCAGCTGCTCGGCCGGCGACAGCTGACTGAGCCGCTGGGAAGCCGATCCCAGCACCATGGTCGCGCGGTTCTGCGGGGAACCGGCAGCGGCGGCCGCCAGCTGCAGCCCGCCCGTGCCGCCGTTGCGGTTGGCCAGGCCGCTCTGCAGCGCCGCGAGCTTGTCGTTCGTGCCGGTCTTGGTGCTCACCGGCCCGACACCGCCTCGGCGCCGACTGCCGCCAGCTCTCGCGACAGCTTGCCCATCGGCGAGGTGAAGTCGGCCCGGATGGGCTTGGCGAAGCTCTGTCCGTAGCCCTCCATGGCGTGCTGATCGGGCATCTCGTTCACGAGGACCTCATACCCGGCCCCTGTCAGAGCGTCCCTGGTCTGCTCGGCCGCCTTGGCCGACGACTTGGTGCGGGTCAGCAGGATGACCAACCGCGGGGCCCGTCCGCCGACCATCTCGATCTGCTGAATCGCGCTCAGTATCGACCCGGCCCGGTTCAGCTCCATACCCGTGGGCTGCAGGCAGAGCACCGCCATGTCGACCATCGACAGCGCCCTGATGTGGATCGTCTCCGGCTTCCGCTCCCAGGCTGGGGTGTCCAGACCGAGGAGGCCACCAGCCGGAAGGTACAGGCCCATCTCGACGTCCAGGTCCTCATGGTTGGCCGGCGCCTTGCGCACCGGAGCGCCGAACGACGCGGCCCGAGACCAGGTGTAGAGCGAACCGTCCTCATCCTCTCCCGGCTCGTCAGCGTCGATCGCCCCTGCGGGGATGCCGTCCTCGACCCAGTGCTTCAGTAGGTGTGCGAGCGACGTCGTCTTGGTGGAGCCGCCCTTCCCGAACATGCCGATCTTGCAGCCCTGCGGCGGGACCACGACCGGCTCCCACTGCCGTGGAACGGTAACGTCTTTGGTGTCGGCCACGATCGGATCTCCCTTGTCGTCAACGGGGGTTGTGGCTGTACGAAGACGCGCCCGCCGGGTCTGCCTCCGGCGGGCGCGTGACGATCCGCTGATATGACGGAGACGCCCCACACCGAGGAACGGTATCGAGGCTCCCCGCTGTCGAGGACGACAACGCCCTCGACAGCCCCCATGTCATCCTCCCGGCGGTAGCTCCAGGCGCCGCCGTTGACGACGAGCCGGAGCTCCGCCCGCACGGGTACGTGTACCGCTCGACCGAGGGACGTCGTCCCGCTCGACCGTCACGGTCGATGCCCCGGCGAGCTGCACGTCCAGGACCACACGGAGCCCGCCGCCACGGTGGGAGAGCCGGGTCGGCTCACCCGTGCGCAGGGCCGTGCACGCCTTGAGCAGCGGCAGCAGCAGCTCCAGGACGTCCTCCCCGAGCTCCCTGTCGTCCGTCATCACCCTCAGCTGCACCATCACGCAGTCCCTTCGCCCGTGCTACCCGCCGTCTCGTACACGTCCGTCTCGCCACCGTTGGGCCGTCCCATGACTCGGAGGCAGTCGAGGACCGCCCGGCAGTCCTCCGCGGCCCTGTGGCCGCCGTTTAGGGGCTGCCAGCGGTAATCCCCGTGGTAGTCGCTCCACTCCCCGACCCAGCGGCTGTAGGGGTGCATGACGTCCTCCCACCGCATCGCGGAGACCCAGGCCGCTGTCGAAGCTTCCGGGTCCGGATGGCCGGCCGCGCGGTAGTGGAGCGTCAGCTCATGCTCCAAGCGGTCGATGTCGAACCACTTGTTGTAGATCAGCACCCGCTTGCCGTCGAGCACGCCCGTCAACTTCACGAGCAGCTCCGAGAAGGTAGGCGCCCCGGCGACATCGGAGTTCCCGATGCCGTGGAGCTCCGTCGCATCTCGCGGGATCGGCTCGCCCGGATCCAGAAGCGTGTCAAGGAGTACCGTCCCGCTCGACGAGAGCACCGCCACCTCGACAATGCGGGCCGTCGCATCCAGGCCGGTTGTCTCGGTGTCTAGCACCACCACGTCCGGGTCGACCAGCGCCGCCGCGGCCCAGCGCTGCCGCTCCTCTTCCGCCTTCCGCGCCCGCTCCCGGATCTCCTCCGCCTGGCGCCGGTAGCGCTCCTGATACTCGGCACGGAGACGCTCCTGCTCCTGCTCGTACGCCTCAGCGCACGGCGGGCACCGCCGCTCTCCGTGCCAGCCGGAGTACTCGTCCGGCAGGTCCGGCCGCTCTGGCCGCAGCAGCCAGTTGCGCTCCCTGAGCCAGGCCAACGCCGCCGTCTTGGTGCTGATCTTCGCCGTGCAGTCGTCGCCAGCGCAGACCGTCACCTCGACCAGCCACGCCTCGATCCGCTCCCGCTTCTTCTCCAGTTGCTCCTTGCGGCAGTTTTGGCAACGGCGGTGTTCCTTCGGGTAGGGACGCTCTCGGACCGTGTCGCAGCCCGCGCACGTCCGCGCCAGCAGCCGCAGCCGCTCTCGCTCGGCCCGCTCCCGGCACACCGAGCAGGTACGGCCCCGGAGGATCTCGTCGCGGACTTTGCCGCACTCTGGGCAGGTCCGCCGCTTCGCCATCCGGGCCTTGACCGACGACGCCAGCGGCTTCATCTTCGCCGCGCCGGCCGGGTCGTACAGGGCGACGTCGCCGTACTTCTGCAAGCGGATGTAGGCGAGCGGAGCCTGCCCCGCCGCCAGCTTGAGCCGGTCGTCGGCCAGCTGGGTCTCCGTACGCAGGTACGGCGGAGCCTGGCCCCAGCGGTACACCGGGACGCCGTCGATGTGGTCCCGTGGCTCGCCCCGGGCGATCCGGCCCAGGTCCGGCTCGGCGCGGCTCGACGGGACTTGCTCCGTCCTCGGTGCCGCCGTGGTGATACTCACTCCTGCCTCCCGATAAAGCGTCAAGGGAATTGAACCGTAGCATTCATAAACCCGCTCAGCCGCCATTTCAAACATTTCCATCAAACGAGTGAACGGCGGTACCAGACCCCTATTACTACGCGCGCGAGAGCCGGATTATGTAAATGGATCTCCATTTATTTTCGCCCGGATGGGCGATCACTCGGACGCTGCAGGGCCATACCGCGCGAGGGCCTCCCGGACGACCCTCGGCACCGGATACAACCGCTCGGCGATCCGGTCGCGCAGCGCTCGCTGGTCGTCGTCCAGGACCAGGCCGGCGCCGACGAGACCGCGCTCCCGCAGCTCCCGCAGCGGCTGCTCGGAGACCCGCCAGGCCGCCGTCTTCAGCCTCTTGACCAGGTCTGACGGGAGCTTATAGTTCCGCTGGGACATCGAGACGCCCGTGCTCGGGCCGGGCCAGCGCCCGGAGAGCGCGAGCTCCTCCTCCTCGGCGACGGTCAGCGGCAGCCAGGGGCCGGCCAGGTCCGCCTCGGCCAGACGCTCCTCGACAGCCTGAGCCACCACGGTCTCCAGACTCGGCCACTCCTCGGGCCGCATCCGCGCCACAATGATCCGGGCCTGTCGGCGAGTATTTCCCTGCCGCTCCAATTCCTCGACAGTGGCCGCCTCTTCCATTCTCTGCCGCTTTTTCAGCAGGTCCAGACGCCCGGCTTGATAGGCATAGATCATGACGGTCACCGGCAGCTTCTCCATGGGAACAGCTTAATGGAGATCCATTGATCGGGCCGGCTCTTCCGATTTGTCGCGGGTGCCTCGGCTCCGACATGGCAGAGCCCCCGGCCGGGGCGGGGCGGCGCCGGCCGGGGGCTCCAGTCGCCCGCGCCCACGGGGGAGAGCGTCGGGCGAGTATGTGCGGGCTACGTGCGGAGCCTCACAAGGTCACCGCCAACTCACACCAGACTCGCTTGCCCCACGGTCGTGTGCCGGTGCCCATGTACTCCCAGCCCCATCGATGGGAAACCGCGCTGACCAGGAGGAGCCCGCGGCCCTGCACCGCGTCCGGGCCGGGGGTGCGCAGCTGCGGCAGTTGGAGGGGCGCCCGGTCGATCACGGCGACATACACCCGGTCGTCCGCCGGGCGGTTGATGGTCATGCGGATGGTGCGGCCGCGGGCGTGTCGCGCGGCGTTCGCGACGAGTTCGGACATGACCAGCGCCGCGGTCTCCGCCTCGTCCGCCAGGCCCCACGCGGCCAGGGCCACGCGCGCCAGGGACCGGCCTTCCTCTGCCGTCTCCAGGGCGCGAAGTCCGTTCAGGGTGTAGCCCGGGTGTCCCGTGCTGCGGGGCTGCGCGGTCGTGCTGGTCATGATCGGCTTTCTGTGGCAGTGTCCCCCGCCGACTCCAGGGGGCCGGGGTGCAGGTAGAGGGTGAGCAGAGCCCGGCACTGCATCGCGAGATCCCAGGCATCGGCGTTCTTCGTCGCGAGCGTGCGGCGGGCGCGGGTCATGACGTGCACGGCAGTGCGCCGGTACTCGTCTTGCATCCGGGGCTCGTACGCAGCGACTTCGGGCACCAGTAACTGGACGTGGCCTCGGAGGAGTTCGCGGAGTTGCTTGCGTTTCTCGGCTGGCAGGGAGCCAGACGCCCACAGGACCGCCTGGTATGTCCGCTGGATCGTGTGGGTGTCGATCTCGGCCGTGTCTGCGGTCATTGCCGTCTGGCTGCTCGAAGCGTCCGCCACAGCGTCCCTCCCGGTGAGTCGTCACGTCAGCGTCCACGCAAGCAGCAGGCCGTCGGAGGCTGCGATGTCGCGCCGATGAAAGAACGATGTAAGTCGGCCATGGGACGACCGGGACGGGTGAACTGTGGCCAAGGCCGGGGCAGATAGCGGGTGGGAGCGGTACCGTCGCCGCACCCTTCCACCCGCGGATTCCGGAGCCCGGCATGGCCGACCGCCGCAGCCTCACGCCCAACGCCACGCTGCGCGCGGTGCGCGAACTCGACTTCCAGATGAGCCGCCAGGAGTTCGCCGCGAAAGTCCGCGAGACGGGCCGGGCGATGGGCGAAAACGTCGGCTGCGACACTCGGTTAGTGGCGGCCTGGGAGGACGGGGAAGTGGGTTGCCCCCGCGCTGTGTACCAGCGGATCCTGACCAGGATGACCGGGCGGAGCATGGTCGGCCTCGGCTTCCGCATCGCCCCAGCACTGTCCGTACCGTCGGCCGCCGCGTACGGGCCGCGGGAGGAGAGTCCGGTGGAACGGCGCGACTTCATGCGAGACGGAACGGGCGTCGTCCTGGGGCTCCCCCTCGGCACCGAGAAGAAGGCACCGGGACGGATCGGAGCAGCCCAGGTGAGGGCCGTCACGCGGGCCGTGGCCACGCTTTATGCGAAGGACCACGACCAGGGGTCGGCGACGTTGCGCCGGGCCGCCTCCCAGGCGCTGCACACCGCCTACCAGTGGCTCCAGAACGGCACATTCACCAGCAGTAGGACCGAGGCGACGCTGCGGTCGGCGACCGGCGCGCTGGGGATCGCCGCCGGATGGCTGTCGTTCGACTCGGGCCGTCCCGGGGACGCCAATTCGCTGTACGGCGAGGCCCTGGCCGCCGCGCGGATCGCCGACGACCCCGAGCTGGAGGCGCACGCCTTCGGCTGCCTGAGCAAGCTGGCGAAAGCCTCCGGGCGACCGCGCGAGGCGATTTCCACCGCACAGGGCGCGCAGACCGTCGCCCGCAGTCTCGGCTCCCCCCGGCTGCTCAGTCTGTTCCACATGCGTGAGGCCAGCGGGTGGGCCCTGATGGGAGACGTCAGCGCGGCCGATCAGGCCATCGTCCAGGCCCACCACCTCTACGCCAAGGGCCCCACCGACGCAGACCCGCCCTGGCTGGACTTCTACACGCCCGGAGAGCTGGCCGGGTTGGAGTCGCTCGCCCGTGCCGACCTCGGCCAGCACGAACGCGCCGCCTCCGGCGCCGAACAGGCCGTTCTGCTGTACGGGAAGGGGTTCACCAGGAACAGGGCCTTGTACACGGCCGACGTCGCCATCCAGCATGCGGTCAGGGACCGTCCCGAGCCGGAGGCAGCCGCCGAAGCCGCGGGCAAGGTGTTGGCGTTCCTGCCTGAGGTGCGGTCCGACCGGCTGCTGCGATCCCTGCACGACGTCGCGGGCGCACTGCAGCGGCACGACCGCGTCCCCGCAGTCGCCGACTGGATCGAGAAGTACCGCACTATCACCGCCACCGGAGGAGGACGGGCGTGAGCCCCAGCACCCGCACACACGTCGTGATCCGCACCTACGGCCCCGGCCAGGTCGCGCCGCTGCTCGACACGATCGCCGACATCTGGGCCGATGCTCACCCGGAGATCGTCGACAACCCGAGCGCGTCCACCGATGGCCTGTCCGTGCCCGCACTGCACCGTCAGGTCCTCGGCCACCTCCACCACGAGGGGTTCACCCTGGCCGCCGCGTACGCGAGCGGCTGCATGGTCGGCTTCGGCTACGCCTTCCCCTGCACGCCCGAGTACTGGTACGGCCAGCTGCTGCCAGCGATCCCCGAACACGTCCGCGCCGGACGCCTCATGGGACTGTGCGAGCTCGCCGTCAGCCCCGCCTGGCAAACCCAGGGCATCGGATCCAGGCTCCACGCCGAACTACTCAAAGCGATCAACCCCGAGTGGTCATCCCTGCTCGTCCGCCCAGACAACGCCGAAGGGCGCAGGCTGTACGAGCGCATGGGCTACCGGTACGCCGGCCCGTACCGCAGCACCCCCGAAGGCCCCGGGTTCGACCTCCTACTCCTCCACGTCGAGCGCTCAGCGCCCTGATCTCGCCCGGCCTGTCGTATGACGGCCGCCGTCGATGCAGGCCCAGGCACAGGCGACTCGCCGGTTCGACCACGAACTCAAGCAGCAGTACAGCGGATACGGTGCGTACGTGCAGATCAACGGGGAGGAACAGCACCACCCCGGGACCGCGCTGCTGCTGACAGCCGCTCCCGCGGGCAAGGGCAGACTGCTGGATACGAGCGGTCTTGTGCCCGCGCTCGCCGCTGTGGCGCCGAGCGCGTGGAGCGGCACCGCAGCCACCACACTGATCGAGCTGACCGACCCAACCGATCCGCAAGCCGTGCTGACCCGCATCCAGTTCGCGACCGCGGCCCCGGACCCGCTGACCATCGTGCTGGTCGGTCAGCTGCAGCTCGACCGTAGACAGCAGAGCATCCACGTCGCGCTCGCCCGGTCCACGCCGTCGACCCTGCGCTACACCGGCCTGCCGTGGACGTGGTTCGTTCAGCAGCTGCAGCAGCGCCGCCCTGACACCACCACCGTCTACGTGGACCTGGTCGCCGACGCCGAGGTCTGGCAGCTGCTCCTCGACGAGCCCCTCGACCTCGGCCACGCCCGCGCGTTCGGCATCATCGCCCCGCCCGCAGGCCGCCGGCGGACAGCCCAGCCCCGGTACACCCAGGCCCTGGCCCAGACCCTGCGCACCGGGCACCGCCCCCGCGCCGAGCAGCTGCACCAGGAGGCGCTCCGTCGCATCGACACCGAGGGCGCGATCGTCCTCGGCCCCGAGCACTCTACGGCCGCTCCCCATACCGCACTTGAGGCCCGGAAACCGGCCCCACAGGCCCTGATCCCGGGCTCCGGGGCCCTGCCGTCCAAGGTGATCCCCCCGCAGTCGCAGCGGGCCGTCTCGCCCGTCTACGTGCCGAGCACCGCCGTGGTGCCGATCGTGGACGACCCGCACGAGCGGATCGCCGCAGCAGCGCAGGCTGGCCGCCACCGCGAGGCCGCCCAGCTGGCGGCCGCCGCCGAGCAACATGCACTGCAGCTGTTCGGCCCCGGCACATACCCGGCCGTCCACTGGATCGAGGTCAGGGCCTTCATCGCCTCGGTCGCCCAGGACCACGTCATCAGCTGTGAGTTGTGGCTCGCGGCCGCCGAGGCCCGGCTCGACGCCCTGCAGCAGGACCCCGACACGCCCGACGTCGAAACCGCAGCCGATGGCGCCCACCACCAATGGGAACGCATACGCGACGCCGCCCACGCCCGCCAGCTTGCCCCGCGACTGGTGGAGCTCCGCCGCCGGGTCCCCGGCGGTCAACACGGCGCCCTGGCCGCCATCCAAAAGAAGCTGAGCCACCTTCAGGCCGTCTGAGGCAGTGCGCCGACATGCCAGGTCACCGGCCATGCACCGCTGCTTCCAGCCTGGCGGGAAGATGTGGAAAATCTGCCCGCCACACGGGATCTGCGAAGCGACACGCCACAGAAGTTGATCCAAGTGCTCCTCTTGAGGCTAAGATCAACGGCATGGCCGGAGTAGCACGCGGACGCCCGCACCCCAAATCGACGGTTTTCCACGCCGATAAGCCGGTGCGTGCTGCCGTCCTCCTGCAGCCTGGCGAGCCCGTGCGGCGCATGTACGAGGAGCTGGTCGTCCTGATGGGCGTATCTGGTGCCGAGGTGCTCCGCGAGGCGCTCGTCGAACTGCACAAACGGAAGGCGCCGCGCGGAAGCACGGCCCGCCTGCTCAGAGAAGCCAGCTAGCCCCAGACAGCAGAAAGGCCCCGGCCCGTGGCCGAGGCACTTGACGCTCGTCGGGGGACTCTGACCTCGGATCCCCATCCTTGGTCTGAGTCCCAGTTCCATCCACATCACCAAAACCGCCGGACTACCCATCCGGCACTGCGGTTGACCTCCCAGTCAGCCACTTGTTCCACCACCAACCCGGCTTGTGTTCGAGCTCCCAACTCGTTCACGGGCCAGAGACAGGAGGTAGCCCTCTAAAACCTAAAAGCGCTGGTCAGAGCCGGTTTTCCTGCTCTGACACCTTCAGGCCCTCCGGCGGAGGGTCCCGTTTTCGTCGCTTATAGACCCCAGAAGGTGGTGTTCCAACATCGTAGCGGACAGCTGCGGTGTCGGCCCAGTGCGCCCAGATTCCGGTGTGTCCACGGAACTGGCCGTAAACGGTGCCTCACCTGCACATTCATCCCCGCAGGACCTGCCCGAGCTCGTCCTGCGCTTCCCGGCCATCCGGCCGAGGACCTGGTACCGCATGGCCGGGATCGCGCACGCGCGCGGAGTGCTGCCCGCCACCAAGTTCCGCCTGGCCCACTTCCTGAATGAACAGCGAATCGACCCGTCGACCGGCCGCATCGAAGGCCGCTGGGGGACCGTCCAGATCGACGGGGGTCTGACGCTCGCCGAGCGGTACGCCTACCGGTACGGGGTCGGCGTGGACCGGTTCTGGGACGACCTCAAGGGGCTGTACAGGGCCGGTTTTGCTGAGCGTGTCCAGGCGCCGGCGCCCGGCCGCCGCGCGGTCTACGCCCTGTGTCTGCGGGCCGATGCTATCCCCTCCGAACTACCCGAGGACCTCATGCGCGAGTTGCGTGTCTGGGACCTCCCCGAGGCCGAGGACCCGTTCGAGGATGCCCAGTACGGCCGCCTGACCTCCCGTCCGGCTGGGCCCGTCGAGCCTATGGTGGTGCGCGGGGAAAACCCCGAGACGCGCCAGATGATCGCCGAGATGGCCGCTGCTCCGCGCTGGGAGCACCCGGCAGGCTCCAAGGCCGCTTTGGTCGCCGGAGCGATCCGCGAGGACGCCCAGCGCCTTGAGCGCTTCGGCGTGAAGGGGATGACCCCGGATCTGCGCTGCACGGCCGTGGCCGACCGCGACCGGGCCGCTGAGATGACCGCCCGGATCCACCGCCTGATGGCTCTTGGGGTAAATGGCAAACCGTCCCCTCTATACGCGAGGGGGTTCTCACAACTAGATGGTTTTACAACTACCGGTAGTACCGAGCTGAGCCCGGCAATCGGCATGGGAAAGACAAAAACGACGCCTTCGGCGGCGACTGGAAAGAAGGGCGGCCAGGCTTTCGGGGAAGACCTCGGGTCGGTGGCCTGGAGGGTCCAGCGCCGCGTGTGGCACTCGTGGAGGGCCCAACTCGGCCGTGGTGAGGTGTTCTTGCCGTCCGGCAGCCCGGAGGAGCGCAGCCGGTCTCTCACGGGCGATGCATGGTCTGACCTGCACCACACGATCACCATCGCCCTGCGCCGGTCGACCGAGTCGGAGCTCGTCGAGCTGCTCACGAGCAACATCGTCCGGTACGACCGGTGGGGCCGCATTGAGGCCAAGGCCCAGAACGTGGGCCGTCTGGCCGGGTGGCGCCTGTGGCGCCTGATCAACTCGCGGAAGAACGCCCACGGCTACGGTCCGCGCCGCGAAATCCGTGTCGCCGCCCACGTCGAGGCATGGGACGAGGCCACGCCCGCCGAGCGCGACCGCATCCGGGCCCGTGCCCAGGAGGCCCGCGAGCTGCACCAGCGCCAGGAGCTCGCCCGCGCCGAGCAGGCCCTGGCCGAGCGGGCCGAGCGGCGCGAACGCTGGGGCCTGCACCGATTCGAGCAGCCCGAGGTACGCAGCTGGACCCGCGAGCCCGAGCACGTCCACCAGGAGGCCGAGGCCGCACGGCAGCAGATCGAGCACCGGTCCGCGGAGACCACCTACCGGGCCGCCGTGGCCCGCGCCCACGCCGAGAAGCGCGCACGCCAGGCCCGCGGCGGACAGTGACCCGCCGCTACGCTTCCGGCAGTCGTCGATCTGGAGGAGGCCCAGCCCATGGCCGTGAAAGGCGCCTGCCCCAAGTGCGGAGCCCCGATCCCGCCCAGGGACACCACCCGCGCGTGCAAGAAGTGCGGTGCCAGCTGGAGCCGTTGAGCGTCAGACCACGCCGGTACGGTGATCTGAGACCAGACCGCCCAGGTCACCAGCACGAAGAAGGGGAGCGAGCCATGGCCCTGGCCGTACAGATGAGCCCGGAGGTCGAGACCGCCCTCGGCCCGCAGATGGCCATACAGGTCCGCGCCGTCACCGAGGGAACGTGCATCGAGTGCCGCCAGCTGCTCGACGACGGACCGGTCAACGTGGTGCTGGGCCAGAGCGACGTGGCGACCGCCGGCGGAATCTGGTTTGTCCACGACCGATGCGCACCCTCCCGGATCGTCCCGCTGAACGCCGAGGCCACCGCGGCACTCATCCAGCCCGAGGACGGTCTGGACATGACGATGACCGCGGGCATCGTGGACGGAACGCCCATGCTCGTCGCGCGAATGGTGATGACGCCGCTCACGGACTCCGGGACCTACGGCGCCGAGCCCCGCAGCGTCTACATGCAGGCCCTGCTGGAGTCCGGCTTCCGCTTGGTCACGGCCGAGCTGGACGCCCCGCAACTGCCCGAGTGGGTGGCGGTCTTCCAGCCGCACGGACGCGACCTGCAGCTCATCGTGCTGAACCCGGCCGGGGAGAAGTTCTTCCACGGCACGCTCGCCAAGCCGCCCGCCGGGTGGATCAGGTCCGTCCTCGAGGAGCGCCAGGTCCTCATCCTCGGCGGAGACATCGCCAGCGGACGCCAGGCTGAGCCCGACGAGCAGCGCCAGGCCCTGGCCGCCGCCGCAGCAGCCGGGAAGCTGACCGGCGCCCGCGTCGCGTGCGGTCGCCCCACAGACTTCGGCCTGGCCTAGCCGCTCAAGCAGCCCTTCAGCATCACCAGGGCGACGACGACCGCGACGATCTGCACGGTCCTCTTGAAACCAAACGTACTGATCAGCACGACGTCCCTCGGGGATGGTGGCCAGCACCCATACGGCGCGGCCGCCCATTCTCGGGGGTCACGCGTCTTGGGCACAGAGTGATCGCCGGATCCCGCCCGCGCCCGCCTCCCGAAAGAGGCAACGGGCAACCCGTCGAAAGACGTGGTCCCAGCGGCAGTTGGCCGCCACCGTAGGGCCATGCCCCAGTTACGAATCGTCAGCTTCGGCTACGGGCACAGCAAGCCCCGGCCCACCTGTGCCCTGATGCTCGACGCCCGCCACCTCACCGACCCCTACCTCGACCCCGCCCTGCGCGACCTCGACGCCCGCGACCCGCGCGTACAGCGCGCCGTGATGCGCACCCCCGGCGCCCGCGCCCTGCTCGCCACCATCGTCACCGCCGGATACGCGCTGCTCGCCCAGGCCGCCGACGAAGAGACCGTGACCATCGCGGTCGGATGCGGGGGCGGACGCCACCGAGCACCTGTACTTGCTGCTCAGGCAGCCGCCCAGATGGACCACCTCGGCGACCTGCGCGTCCAGGCCGCCCACCGCGACCTCGACGAGGAGCTGCTGCCCGCCGGCGCGGGTGACGCCGCCGCCTAGGATCCGCTGCCCTCCCGGCCGCCGGTGCCGCAGATATTGGGGTGTTATCCGTGGCGGATCGTTACGGAGCGTACAGACGCCGGTTTCCGTTCCAATGTTCCCCGTCCCCCGAACAGGTACAGACAGGGCCGTATCTCGGCTGCCAGCCGGTGGGTGCCCCTGACCCCGGTATCGCCAGAACCTGCAGACCAGCCTGCGCTGATGTGGCGCGCGGGGCGCCGGGCTACCGCCCTCACTCGCTGCCGCTCGCTCGGTTGGTATTGGAGGCCGGCGGCCGCTCGCCGTCGTGGTTGCTCCTGGGGCCTGGTCGCTGTCGGCTGCTCGGCCGCGGCCGCCGTCGCGGCGTGTCTTCCACCGTTGCTGTAGATCGGCGCCCTTGCGGTGACCGGTCCATCCGGGAGACTGACACGGCCTATCCCCACCCGAGAGGATGCTCGTGGGACGACACAAGCCTGGAAAGCCCCGACGCCGCCGCCCCGACGAACTGCCCGCCAACATCCAGATCAGAGAGACCCGCCCCGGAGAAGGCAAGGTATTCACCGATCTCGCCGCGCTCGCCATGGAAGGACACGGCGATTTCGACGACCGCGAGGCCATGCGCGAAGTCATCGACGAAGGTGGCCCGTTCACCAGCAAGTTCGGAACCGGACGGATCGTTTTCCTGGTCGCCGAGCACACGCCCACCGGGCACATCGTCGGTATCTCGTCCAGCATCCCGCCCCTGTCCATCCTCGGCGGCATGGAGCGCGACGGAGCAGACCCCGCCGCCTTGGTTGCCACCGCTATGGCTTACGTCAAGCTCCGCGCCCTGGCCGTCGCAGACGACTACCGCCGCCAGGGCATCGCCTCCGCCCTCCTCACCAAGGCCCTGGCCATCCACCGTGATCACCGCGCGCTCTTGGCGTACGGGCAGTTCACCGCCGGGGACGACGCCCTGGCCCGGTTCTACCGGCGCCACGGCTTCACCATCCACGCTCCGGGCGAGCCCGTCATCCTTCCTGGCAGCTCCAGGCACCCCGACGTCGGCGCCTCCCCTCTCCCTGGCGAGCAGATGTTCTCGCGCACGATCTAACCCCGACCGCTCCTCCGGCCCCTGAAAACTTCAGGGGCCGACGCGGAGGGCCTATCTGGTCCGTGTTCGACGTCAAAAAACCATCGTTTTCTGACGCATGCGGGTCGAGGGCCGGAACCACCCCGACGCGCCGTCAAAAACCCCTTCAAAAACCTGAGGCTTCAACAACCCTCCGAAGACCCATTTCTGAGAGGATCCCCGGGTGACGACGCCCTACCAGCCCGAGGACCTGCTCGCTGCCTCTCCGGCCATCCTGACGAACATCCGCATCGGGTACGCCCGCGTCTCGACCAAGGGCCAGCTACTCGACCGCCAGATTGCCGCACTCGAAGCCGCCGGGTGCCGGCGCATCTTCTCCGACAAGAAGTCGGGGAAGAACGTCGAGCGTCCCGAACTCAAAGCGTGCCATGCCTTCCTGCAGGAAGGTGACACCCTCGTCGTGCCGAGTCTCGACCGATACGGCCGATCCCTGCAGGACCTGGTGAACATGGTCGCAGAGCTGCGGGCCCGCGGCATCGGATTCCAGAGCCTGCACGAGGCGCTCGACACCACCACGCCCGGCGGCCGCCTGATCTTCCACGTGTTCGCCGCTCTGGCGGAGTTCATCCGTGAGCTCATCGTGGCCGGCACCCACGAGGGCCTGGCCGCCGCGCGGGCCCGGGGCAAGACCGGCGGCCGCCCGAGCGTGGTCAACGCCGAGCTGATCCGGGCCGCCCGCGACATGCTCCCCAACCCAGAGAACAGCGTCGCCAGCATCGCCCGCATCCTCGGCGTCTCGGTCGGCACCCTCTACAACCACATCCCGGACCTGCAGGAGCTGCGGGCAAGCCGCCTCCCCCGCCAGATCGAGCCCGCCGCCCATTGACGTGACATTCGCATCGAAGCCCCGGTGGGCGCGGCGGGAGCAACGCTCACGCGAGAATGCTGATTTGTGAGAACGACCCGGAGGTATCCGGCGCCTATCCCGGGTGCCGGGAATGAGGCCTTCGCTCGCAAACACCGAGAGTGCGAGGACCTAGGGTATCTCGCAAGTTCACCCGATCGGCCTAGCCCCTTGTGCATCAACTCCATTTGACACCATACCGTCATGTGGTGGGGGACTGGCTCGAAGGATGGTGAGCGCATGCGTCGAAAATGGCATCTACTGGCGCTGACGCCAATGCTGTCACTGGCTGTGGGCCTCCTCACGCCGGTGACAGCACACGCCCAGGACGAAGCGATCTCGCTTAGCCCTACTCAAGGGCCAGCAGGCGCGAAAGTGACCGTAGTCGGTACGGGCTGGGAGGACCACTCGAGCCGCGGGCTCGACGTCCCAATCACGCTCGATGGCGACCAGCTAGCGGACCCAGTTCCCCTCAAGGGGAGGTTCAAAGTGACCGTGATGATTCCGAAGGGGACTCCAGCCGGGATCGTCCATATAAAAGCGATTCTCGGAAATGGTGGCTCGGTCAGTGCGCCCTTCAAGGTCACGGAACCGAAGCCGCAGCAGCACAAGCCCAGGCCCCCAGAGAAACCATCCGTTGTCGGCGGATCAGCTCACAAGGTGGTAGCTGGAGATACCTTGTGGGGGATCGCAACCAAGTTCCTCGGGTCTGGCGCCTTGTGGCAGTCGGTCTTCAACGCCAACAAGCCCGCGATTGAGCAGGCAGCACGGAAAAACGGGCACGCCACGAGCAATCACGGCAACTTGATTGTCCCGGCGACTGGGCTTGACCTGTCTTCCGTAAGGCAGGAAGAGCCGGAGGCCGCACATAGCCTCAACGTTGCGGCTGTGTGCAGCAACATCATGGGCAAGCTCATCGGCCCCCTGCCCGATGGCACGTTCGAGTGCCAGCTCCCGCGCAAGGACCTCGACGCGACCGAGCGCGTCTTCTCCGAAGGACTCGATCGCTGTATCGAGAGCAGCAACGAGAGAGAATGCCGCAAGAATGCCGTCGAGGTTGCGTCGCATCGTGCGCTCTCCCTGCTCACGCTTGCCCTGGGTGAACCGGCCGAGGCCAAGCCCACGGACGTGGCAAGTTGTGCGATCGGCGATGTCCCTCGGTTGCTGCAGGGGAGCCACAGTGCGGCTCTCGCAGCAAGCTTGGAGGTCGCCGAGGCGATCTACAACTGCGCGCTGTCGCCCCTCCGAATGGTGGTCAAACTGCTGAATCCCCAGCGGTAGCGACTGGTCCGACGGAAGAAGTCCTTGTGGCCGGTGCGGGCTCTCCCCGCACCGGCCACAAAGGACTGTAGACAACCCAGGGAGCGGTACGGCATTGCTCAAGCTCACTCGTATGGATGATCCTCGCCGTAAACGCCCTGGTGGCCGGGCACCTGCCTGTGGATAACTCTCGGTTGGCCCTGGGCTGATCGGTACATTGCGCGGGTGTCAGCACGGATCTTCTACATCGACGACTCGGGTGCCGAGAGCACCGGCTACGTCGTCTACGGCTGGGCCGAGATCGATCTCGCCCAGTGGAACGGCGCCTTGCGCTGTCTGCTGGACTTCCGGAAGAAGCTGTACGCCGACACCGGCATCCCCGCCGACTACGAGCTGCACTCCACCCAGTTCATCCCCGGCCGTGGCACCCCCTCGGTCAGACCCGCGTGGAACCGACGCAAGACGAACCGGCGCCAGGTCGCACAGAAGGCGCTCTCGGCCATCGCGTCGATGCCCGGCACGCGGGTCGGAGCAGTCTGGCGCCACACCACCAACAAGGGCCGCGCCTACTACGACGAGCGCGCCGCGGTGTACGGAGCCCTGCTCGCCGACCTCGACGCCCGACTCGGCGCGGCCGGCGACCACGGCATCATCGTCATGGACGGCGACGGATCAGACCTCACATACCAGCGCGAGCACCGCAAGCTGCGGCTGGCCAGCAGGCACATCGTCGAAGACCCCTGGTACATCGGCTCCCACACCAGCCAGCCCGTCCAGGCCGCCGACCTGCTCGCCTACACCGCCTACCAGACGGTGCAGCGCCACCCCGGCAAGGACTTCATGTGGGACTGGTGGAGCCAGCGACTCCCGGGCGCCGGCGTTCCCCGCAGGATCTGAGCAGCACAAAGGCCCGGCACTTCGGCCGGGCCTTGAGGAAGCTAGACCCGGTGATCCCGCGTACGCAGGCCAGGTCCGCACAGACAGTATGGCACACATTGCTCACTGTCACATCTGGTCACGCTTCGGTGCGTCGCCACGGCCGAACCCGCCCTACAGCGTCGGGCTTTGACGCAGCTCCCGCTCCCCCCCCCGCCGTACTATGATCAACGTGTCAGCTCCTCGTCGCACACTGGGCACCGGCCCTCAGATGCCGTCGGCGTCCACCACGACCTCCCCTCACCGCCAGGGCGCCGCCGAGGCTGACCTGGCCGAACTGCCCGCGATCCAACTGCCGGACCTCAGCGACCTACGCAACCGCGGCGTCCTCGGAGCACAGAGGAACCCGGCCCAGGCAGTGAGCATGACCCGCCGCCCGCGCCAACCATGATCCATCGTTGGGGTTAGCCGTCACCGCGTGACGCCTTCCCCAACGGCCGTTCGGATGCGTCACGCCGCATCCGCCAGGCCCGCGTCCGGCACCGCGGCGAGCAGTACACAGCATCCACCCGCCTCCGCAGCGACAAGCGCGACCCGCAGACCGGGCACCGGCCGCGGACCCACAACTCCTCGCCGCGGATGATTTCGAGACCTTGCTGGACGGCGTCCTGGTAGTCCGTCCAGAGCCGATGACGACGCCGCCACGCCTTCCCCCGGCAGGTCGAACCGCAGTACCGCCGGTTCGGCCCCGCGTTCCGGGGCAGCGCCGCTCGGCACTCCTCGCACCGCCGGACCTTCCTGGCCACCCTCCCAGCGTGGCCCAACACGGCCGACCGGGACGGTGCCGGCGGACGCCCGCGGCCGCCGCCGCCGCGTACGTCATCGACCGCCGCTGTACGTCACCGAGATGACGTACGGGCGGGGGACGCATCACGGCCCGGTGGGACCCCCTTGCGCCGCTGTACGGACTTCCGTACAGTCGCAGATGTACGAACTTCCGTACAGCGACCCGTGAGGGAGATTCACCCATGGATTCCATGGAATTGGCCTCAATCCAGTTTCACGAGGGCGAAGACGCCCGCTTCGGCGGCATCGATATCACGATCAGCCTGACTCGCGATCAGGCCGTAGCCATCCCGGACGTAGGTCTCATGGCCGACGCCTTCCGCGCAGCACTCGACGCACTCGCGACGCTGCGTCTGGGCTACGTGGACCAGAGCTCGTACGCCCCGGACCAGCCGCACGGTGACGCGGACGCCGACTTCTGGCGCTCTGCCATCTGGGCCCTGGACCGGCGCCTGGTGGGCCAGCTGACGGGCATCCGGGACGCCGCCGTACGCGCCCACATCGACAGCGGCGGGACCGTCGCCGAGACCGCCCGCGCCATGGACGTCGCCCGCAGCACCGCGCAGTACCGGCGCGAGGCCCTCCAGGCAGCCGCACCCAGCACCTGGGAGACCTGGGCTACCACTCCGCAGCACTGAGGCACCGCCCCGACGGTCGTAGGCCGGGTTCGACTCCCGGCCGGGGCACGGCCGCTATCCGCCGACTGGGCACCGGGCCAGGAACCGGCACGCACTTCTAATTTTGGGCCCTCATCTGAGGGCCCAAAACTGAAACTTCCCCAGGCCAGAAGGCCAGCAGTCACGCCGGATACAGCGTGAACGCTTCCCCGCGCATCGTCCGCACCACGGTGAAATGGCGCCTGTCGAGCGTGGCGACGCGCAGCGTCTTGACCCGCTCAGCGACCGCGACGACGGACGCGTCGGTCCCACCGAGCGGCAGGTTCGCGTATTGGCGGACCAGGGCGCCCATGCGCTGCAGGTCCTCCGGCATCAGGCCCGTGACCGTGCCGAACGCGCCCGCGGCCCTGCTCGGGAGCGCCCACGGTCCGTAATCCTCCGTGGCCCACCGCGCGGGCGGCTGCAGGTGCTTCGGGCCGGAAAAGAGGGCCAGCGGCGGAGGGGAGGGGGCGGCCGGGGCGCGGTCGGCGGCCGCCCCGGTTCGTCGTGGCCCCGGACCGTACCCCCGCCGTCGCGCATGCGGCCGCGTGAGGCGACCGCACCGCCCGGCCGTGGCTGATGGGGGGCAGCTGCTGCCGCGCGGCGGTGCCGGCCGCCGTGGTCGCTGCGCGTCGGCCCGGCGCCGTCGTGGCCGAGCAGCGTTTCGCGCACCACCCCGGGCAGCGGCGCGGGCCGGTTCAGCCGCTCTCCGCCGTCGCGGGTGGAGAGCAGCGGTCCGCACGGTCGTCGATCTTCCCTCCCTCCAATTCAATTCAATCCATCACTGCAATGAATTGAATTGACACAATGCATTGCAATGCATTAGACTGAGGGGACCGCAAGGACGACGAGGAGGACGAGATGACCGACCGGGTGACCGCGTACGACACCGCCCCCGACCTGTACGAGGAGCACCAGGAGCTCGTGCGGACCATGGCCCAGCTCCCCCTGCGCGAGCGGCTGCTGCGTCGCGCCGCGCTCGCCGACCGGGAGACGCTCAACGCGCCCGAGGCGGACGGCAAGGCCCTGCAGTCGATCCGCAGCGCCGCGCTCAAGCTGGCCAAGCACGACCAGACGCACGGCACGGCCGCCGGCCCTGTCGTCGCCCCGGTGACCCTCGGCACCGACTCCCCCACCACCGACCTCCGGTCGTACGTCCGCCAGGAGTACGCCGCGTGGAGCTTCCGTCCGTGATCCGCCCCGCAGACCTCCCCAACGCCAAGTAGGAGAACCCGAGATGAGCGAGCAGCCGACCGAGCAGGCCGGGCAGACCGAGAAGGCCGCCGACGAGTGCGCGTTCCCCGAGTGCCACCGGAAGCGGGTCCCGAAGGACCCCACGGTGCGCGGGCAGGCGCCGAAGTACTGCGACGACCCGGATCACAACGCCGCCACGGCGTACAAGGCCAAGCACCGGAAGCCCGCCGGCCCCGGCGCCCAGGCCGTCAAGGAGGAGGACACCGACAAGCCGGTGACCGGCGCGGCCGCGACCGCCGTGCTCGTACGCGAGTCCGTCCTCAACGCTGTGAAGGAGCTGACGGCCGAGCTCCCCCGGTACGTGCAGCTCATGGAGCAGGTCACTGACCCGGAGGCCGCCGAGGCCCAGGTCGCCGCCGCCGAGACCCGCGCCGAGGCCCGGATCGCCGAGGCTCAGGAGGAGCTCGTCACCGCGCGCGGCCAGCGGGACACCGCCCAGCGCCGGGTGAAGAACGCTGAGCAGGGCAAGGCGGAAGCGGACGAGGCAGCGGAGGAGGCGTTCCGCCAGCTCGACGAGGCCAAGGCCAGGTTCGAGGCGGAGACCGCGCGCATCCAGGAGGAGGCCGCGGCCGCCGTCGCCGCCGCCCAGGAGGACGCCGAGCAGAGGGTCGCGCAGGCCCGCGCCGACGCGGCCGCCGTCGCCGAGCACGCCGAGGCGCAGGCAACCGCCAAGATCGAAGAGGCCGAGCGGCTGGCCGCCGAGCAGGTCGCCGCCGCCGAGACCGCCGCGGGCAAGGCCGAGGTCGAGGCCGCCCGCAAGGTCGAGGAGATGCAGAAGACCGTCGAGCAGGAGAAGGCCGGCGCCCGCGAGGTGAAGGCCAAGGCCCTGCAGGACGTCGAGGACGCGCAGGCCCGCGTACGGGAGGCCGAGGGCAAGGCCGAGGACGCCCTGGCCACCGCCCGCCAGGCGCACACCGACGCGGCCGCCAAGGTCGAGGCCGCCAAGGAGGTGGCGAAGGCCCTGCGCGACGAGATCGAGCGGATGCGCACCGACGCCACGACTGCCGCCAGCCGCATCGACACGCTGGAGAAGTCGACCGCCGACCTGTACAAGCAGCTCCGCGAGGCCGACGCCAAGGTCCGGGACGCTGAGGACGAGGCCCGCGACGCCCGCCAGCAGCTCCAGGACCAGAGCCGGAGGAAGTAGGCCGTGCCCGCCGCCTTACTCGCCGTCGTGATGTGCGCGGCCCTACTCGCCGCCGTCCTGCCGACCGCCCGCCACCGCATCCAGCAGTACCGGGCCGAGCACGCCCAGCGCACCGCCGACGAACACCGGCGCCGCCAGCTGCTCCACGCGGTCGACTGGGCCATCTCCACAGCGGTACGGGAGTGCTGGAGCCGTCAGGTCGACGACTGGCGTGCCCCCCGGATCATGCTCATCAGCGTGGACGACGTGGTCCGCCGTGCCGAGGCCGACTTCAACCTGCACGTCAGCCACGAGGAGGCGCGCGCCGTACTCCGGCAGCGGCTGGAGCGCCGCGGCCACCTGCACACCACGCTCGTCACCGACGACCACGACCAGCCGCCCGCGTAGGCGGAGCGGCCCGGGACCGGGCGCACTGACCCCGTGTCACCGCGCAGCGCTACGGTCCGGCCACCACGCGAGTTCCGGCCAACTCTCCGCAACCTGGTTGCGGTCGATCACCAATCGGCCGCAACCTGGTTGCATGACGAACACTCAGGAGATCACCCCCGTGCCGCTGCCCCAGCTCACCGTCCGCGAGCTCACCGCCGACCAGGTCCCGCCCCTGCCCGATCCGGTGAAGTACAAGGCGTATTTCGACGCCGAGGGCCGCCTCCCCGCCCCGCAGGACGTCCAGGCCGGCCACTACCAGAAGCTCGTACTGGACGTCAGGAACGGGGAGTTCTACTTCTTCTGCGACGACTGGCGGATTCCCGAGGACCCCGACCGCCGCGAGGACCGCTTCCCGCCGGTCGAGGGCATCTGGGCACCGTTCCACTGGTTGAGGGTCCCGGACGTCATCTGGTGGACCATCGACAGCGGCATCCCGGTCGCCGAGCGCCCGTACCTGACGCTGGAGGAGGGCAACGCGTTCGCCCGCAAGGTCGCCCCACTCGCCGAGGCCCTGCTGCTGAACCTGCTACCCGTACCAGGCACCAACACCTACGACTGGAGCGCGGAGGCCGCCAGCGCGGGCATGGACATCAAGGCCGCGTGCGACCGCCACCAACACCCGCCCCAGGGCCGCCGCCCCGAGCTGGTGAACATGGCCGAGGCCGTCTCGGTGCACCCCGAGCTCGTCCAAGACCGATGGGCCACCCTCGACGACGAGCAGCTCGACGAGGAGGCCGAGCACCTCAACCGGTGCGGACTGAGCCACAACCCGGCCATCGCCGAGGGCCTCGGCATCGACCCCAAAGCGCGCCATGCCTCGCTCGTCGGCACCCGGGCCTGGCTCCACGAGCACCGCCGCCAGGCCGCCGCCGGCCGCCCCCTGCAGAGCGCCGCCGCCTACCTCACCGCCCACCCGGCGCTCGTCACCGCCGACACCACCAACGCCGAGCTGGAGACCGTCCCGGAGAAAGCCGCCGCGGCGGCCGCCGCCGAGGGCATCGTGCTGCTCAGCAACACCACGTACGTGGCGCGCACCCACCGCGAGAAGCGCCGCCAGGAGGTCCTCGACGAACTGGCGACGTACGGCGAGGCCCGCGCGACCGCCGAGGCCGCCGTGAAGTCCAGCCGCGCGGCGGTCTACGCCCGCCTGTACCGGGCGTTCGCGTGGGAGGAACGGAGCGACGGCCGCCCGGCCGTCAGCGACACCGACCTCGGCAAACTGGCCAAGGTCAGCCGCCAGGCCGTGGGCAAGCTCCGCGAGCAGCTCGACGAGAGCGCCGCCGAGGAAGCGACCACCGATGCCTGACCCAACCACCGACGCATACAACGAAGAAGGGACCCGCTCATGACGACCGTCGACCCGACCGTGGAGCAGCCCGCCGTCCTGTTCGCGGCCGCGCTGCAGGAGCTGGCCGAGACCTACCCCACCGACCCGGAGGGCACCGATACCGTGGCCGTCACGGTCACCGACCCGGCGACCGGTAAGCAGCACCAGGTGCTCGTGCAGCCCGGCCACCTCGGTTGGCTGACCAGCACGGTCATGGCCGAGATGGCCACCTGCCGCAACGGGCACGCGGACGGGAACAGCCAGTGCGGGCACTGCGCCGGCACCGGCCGGACCTACGGCCGGTAGCGGACGACGAGCACCAGGACCAGGAGGAGCCGGAGATGACGACGGAGCAGGCGCCCGTGCCGTGGGCCGCCCTGGCAGCCGACCCGGCGACCGTCGAGCGCTACCGGGCCAAGGTCTACGACCGCGGCCCGGACCGGTGCGCCTACTTCCTCGGCGCGATCAGCAGCTCCGGGCACGGCAAGCTGCGGGCCGGGTCGAGGAAGGCCAGCACCTCCCGCGTGGTCACCGCCCACGTCCTCGGCTACGTCATCGCCAACGGCGCCGCCGCCCTCCCCGAGGGCCACGTCGTCCGCCACACCTGCGACGAGTCGAGCTGTCAGCTGGCCGCCCATTGGGTCGCCGGCGAACGGCTCGACAACATCCGCGACTACTACGCCCGCAGCCACCGGGCCGGGCACGCGCTCAGCGACGTACGCGGCCCGGACGGACGGGCCGCCGCCATCCGCGACGCGATCCTCACCGCCCAGGCAACCGGCGCCGACATCGAGGCCGCCATCGCCGCCGCGATTGCAGCGGGTAACCCCTCGGGCGCCGTCCAGGACGCTCTCTTCTGACCCCACCCCGGTAACAGTTGGCACCGCACGCCGACGATCAAACCCCATGCACATGGGGAAAGGAGACCCGTATGGCCGACCTGAAGACCGACCCCGGCCGCGAGGGCACCCGCCTGATCGCCGCGCTGGAGAAGTGCTGGACGCAGATCCAGAAGCACCACCCCGACCTCCCGCCGGTCCTGTTCATCACCGGAACCGGAATCCCGCGCCGCCAGGTCGAGAAGCCGAGCACGTCGACCGGCGCACCCCGCCGCCGGCAGCTCGTCACCCGCGGGCACCACTGGGCCGACCGGTGGGCCGTGGCCGAGCAGGAGCAGCGCCTGGCGGAGCTGTTCGTCGCGGGCGAGACCATCCGCGACGGAGGCGAGGAGGTCCTCAAGACCCTGCTGCACGAGGCCGCCCACGCCCTCGGGTTTGTTCGAAAGATCCAGGACACCTCCAAGGGTGACCCCAGGTGGCACCGCAAGGAGTTCGCGCAGCTGGCCCGCGAGACCGGACTGGAGCCGCCGAAGAAGTCGGAAAAGCCGTTGGGTTTCTCCAATTGCACCCTCACCGACGCGACCCGCAAGAAGTACGCCGCCGTCATCCGGCAGATCGACGGGGCCGCCCTCCCCGGCCTCGGCGGAGCCGACCAGGAGGGCACCGAGGAGGAGGACCCGACCGCTCCTGAGACCCCCGGCTCGACGAACGGCAAGCGAGTCAAGGTGACGTGCGGATGCCTCCCCAAACCCCGGGCGTTCCCGTTGACCCCGAAGGTCCTGGCGGAGGGTCCGATCATCTGCGGACTGTGCGGCGAGCCGTTCACCCTCCCCGGCGAGGAGGACCAGGACCACGACGCCGACACCGGGCCGGACGCCGAACCGGAACCCGACTCCCCCGCCGTCGAGCCCGCCGCTATTCTCCCCGAACCCCGCCCGGCCGAGGCCGACGAGCCCGAAGATTCCCCCATGCACATGGGGCGTTGACCCGCCCGGCCGGGCCCGCCGCGTGCCGCGGCCCCGGCCGCGTGTGGGCACGTGCTGTGCCCCATGTGCATGGGGCACAGCACGGCGCCGGCGCGCGAAGCGCGCGGCGGAATCGGCCGCCGCCGAAAATCACTCGTGGTAACAGTCGAGCCCCCGACCTGATGCTCATGGTCGGGGGCTCCGCTTGTCTGTGCGCGAGCGTACAGGCCCCGTACAGCTCCGTGCCACTCAACCTCACTACTCCCCCGGTACAAGCCTCCAGACACCCTCTCAGCACTCTCCTCCCGCATGCCAGAACCACCCCACTGACCACCATCTCCAACCATCCGCATCCATCCAGCTCAGCTCACTACTAACCCCTCTCCTACCGCCACTCATCTCCCTGCTACAACCCTCACTACATAAACACACCTAGGCATTCTTAATTTGTCGGTGTCGCTGCCGCTCGTGATCGCGTATCCTCTGTGATCGTGCTACGCATCACGGCGATCTCAGGCGGAGAGGCAGGGCTCAACTACCTGCTCTCCGGATCGGGTTGTGCCGGCGGGCACCAGGCCGAGCCTGAGGCCGGGCTGACCGGCCCGGAGGGTTACTACGCCAAGGGCACGGAACACGGCACTCCGCTTGCCGTGTGGATCGGCGAGGGTCTCGCCGAGTGGGGCGTGATCGAAGGAGCCAACGCTACCGAGCGTGACATCCGGGCGATCTTCGGGAAGCACGCGCACCCCGAGGAGTACCGCGCCGCAGTGTCCGCCGCGAAGGCGTACATCGACGAGAACGGCGTCACCGGCACAGCCGCCGAGAAGCTCATGGCGGACGCCGAAGCGAGTGCCCGACGAGGCCGCAAGCCCTACGAGTTCCGCACGATCGAGCAGCGGGTCGACGACCGCCTGGCGAAGGAACCGGACGCTGCTCCGGAGCGCGTCGCGGAGATCCGGAGGGAGGAGCGCGACAAGGGCCAGCGCTCCCCTGCCATGTACTTCGACCACACGTACAGCGCGCAGAAGTCGGTCTCCACCTATCTCACCGCGCTGGAGGCCGCCGGCCGCCACGAGGACGCGGCGAAGGTGCGGGCCGCCAACAACGAGGCCATCGCGGCCGCCATGAAGGTCTTCGAGAAGGAAGCCGGGTTCGGCCGGATCGGCTACCACGGCAACGCCAAGAACGACCGCCCGTCGACCGGCCGGTACGTCGACTCGCAAGGCTTCACCGCCGCGATCTTCACCCACGAAGTCTCACGCGAGGGCGACCCCCAACTCCACGCCCATGTGGCAGTTCTCAACAAGATCAAGGTGTACGACGCGGACGGCAACGAGCGTTTCGTGACGCTCGATTCCCGCGCGATGCACAAGGCGAGGGAGGCCGCGGCCGCCGTCTACGAGCGGACGCTGGAGCAGACCATCGAGCGGGATCTGCCGGTTGTGTTCGAACAGCGCCCGGACGGCCTGGCCCGCGAGATCAAGGGGTTCGAGCCGGAGCTGCTCGACGCTCTGTCGACCCGCTCGTTCCAGGTCGACCAGCGGTACGAGGAGCTGCTGGAGCAGTACCAGCAGGACCACGGCCGCGAGCCGTCCGCGCTGGTCAAAACGCGGCTCAAGGAGATGGCCACACTCGACACCCGTGACCCGAAGCGGAATGAGCACCAGTCGGCCGAGGCCCGCATCGAGCGCGCTACCCGGATCGCCGAGGAGAAGGTCGAGGGGGGCCTGCTCGGCGCGCTGGAGCGGGTCGAGGCGGTCGGTGTCGAGACCCGGCTGGCCGAGGCCGGGGTGCCCGAGTTCGACCGCGGGCAGGTCATCACGGAGGCGCTGGAGGCCCTGCAGACCAAGCGGTCGACGTGGGACCGCAGCGAGCTGATCCAGCAGCTGAACACCACGCTCGGTGACGATCTCCCCCGCGACATGCCGCTCGCGCCGCTCGCCAACGAGTTGGCCGACGAGGCTCTGAAGTCCGGCCGGTACGGCGTCGTGCAGACCGCCGGCCTGAGCATCATCGAGGACGCGCCGTCCCGCATCCGGCAGAGCGACGGCCGCTCTGTGTTCTCCCCCAGCGCCCTGGCCGCCGAGAAATTCTCTTTGGAGGAACACCTCAGCACCGAGGACCGGGTCGCCTCCCGGGCCCACCAGACCGGCGCCCCTTGCCTGTCCCCGCCCAGCCTCGACCAGGTGGTCAAGGAGTCCGGCGTCTCCGCCGACCAGGCCGACGTGGTCCGCGGCGTCCTCGGCGACAGCCGGAAGGTCAGCGTGGTCGAGGGCCCCGCAGGCGCCGGTAAGTCGTACGCGACCGGCGTCATCGCCGACGCGTGGCAGGCCCACACCGGCGGCCGCGTCATCGGCCTCGGTCCCAGCGCCGTTGCCGCCGAAGTCCTCGGCGAGGAAGGCATCGAACTGCGGACCAACACCACGCGGTTCGTCGACTACTACGCCAGGGGTCTCGGCAGCGCCGCGGACGTCGAGAACTTCCGTCTGCGCGCGGGTGACCTGGTCGTCCTCGACGAGGCCGGCATGACGTCGACCGACCACATTGCCCGCGTCGCCCAGCTCGTCGAGGACGCAGGGGGCAAGCTGGTTCTCATCGGCGACCAGGAGCAGCTCCAGTCCGTCGAGGCCGGCGGTCTGTTCCGCACGATGGTCGAGGACGGCCCGCACTACTCCCTGTCGAACGTGCGCCGCTTCCGCGAGGCGGACGGCACGGTCCGCGACTGGGAGGCCGAGGCCAGCCTGGCCCTGCGCCGTGGCGACGTCCGCGCGCTGGAGGAGTACGACCGGCACGGCCTGATCATGGGCGGCACGCTGGAGGAGATGAAGGCCGCCACGATCCAGGCGTACGTGGCGGACACCATCGCCGAGCGCGAGTCCGTGGTCATCACCGCCACCAACGCCCGCGCAACCGAGCTGAGCAGGGAAATCCGCTCGGAGCTCGTGCAGTACGGGTTGGTCCAGGAGGACGGCACGCCGCTGGTCGACGACAACCGCGCTGGTGTCGGCGACCTCATCCAGACCCGGGAGAACGACGCCAAGCTGCGTGACTCCGAGGGCCGTATCGTGCTCAACCGCCGGGTCTACCGCGTGACCGGCATCGGTGACGACGGGCAGCTGACTGCCCGCCGGGTCGCCGGCCGGGACCAGGACGGTACTGAGCGGCTCGCAGGGACTCTCACGCTGCCCGCTTCCTACGTCCAGGAGAACGTCGCGCTCGCGTATGCCGGCACGGTCCACGCCGTGCAGGGCCGCACCGTCGGCTACGGCGGATACCTGCTGGTCGAGGAAGGGATGACCCGTGCGCAGGTCTACCCGGGCCTCTCCCGCGCCCAGCGCTACAACCGCGCCTTTGCCGCGTGCGAGGTCCCGGCCGACGAGCACCGGCTGCAGGCGCTCGACCAGGACGCCCTGTCCATGCTCCAGGCTGCCGTCGAGCGCGACGGGGGCGAGTTGTCCGCGCTGCAGGAGCTGCGCGAGTCCCAGGACTGGGCCGAGTCGATCCCCGCTTTGGAGCCGCGCTGGCGCGACTACGTCACCCAGCACGTCCGCGACCAGTACGAGCCGCAGCTGCGGCAGTTGCTGTCCGAGGAGCAGTACGCCCAGCTGCGGCAGCAGGACCCGAGCACCATTTACCGGGCCCTGCGCGAGGCCGAGCTGGCCGGACACGACGGGCAGCGCCTGTTGGACCGGGCGATCACGTGCGCGTCGATGACCAGCCCGGCGCCCGACAACGTGACCGCGCTGATCAACTGGCGCATCGAGCAGGAGCTGAAGGGCCGCCAGCCGGAGAACGACCCCGCCGGACACAGCTGGACGGACCGCACCCCCGACATGCCCGGCATCGAGGGCCAGGTCGCCCGCGAGCTGGCCGGGGCCATGGACCAGCGGCGCGATGTCCTCGGCGAGCGCCTGGCCGAGGAGCCGCCCGAGTGGGCCCTGCGTCACCTCGGCCCCGTTCCCGAGGACGTCCTCGAACGTGCTGACTGGGCCCGCCGCGCCGGTACTGTCGAGGGATACCGCGAGCTGTACAACGTCGAGGCGCCGAACACCGCGATCGGCCGCGTGCCGGCGAAGGGTGCGGTCGAGCAGCGCGCGGCGTGGGAGGCCGCGCACGTCGCCCTCGGCCGGACCGAGGAGGACCGCACGCTTGCCACGACCAGCGACGCGGCCCTGCGCGAGCTGGTGGGCCGCTACGAGCGCGAGACGTCGTGGGCCCCGGCCCACGTCGGCGAGGAGCTGTCCGAGGCCCGCCAGACCGTCCTGCGCTACGGGGAGAAGGCGATCCTGACCCAGGCCGACGCCGACCAGGCCGAGGACGCCGAGCAGCGGGAGGAACTGGAGACCCAGGCCCGCGGCTACGAGGACCTGGTGGCCAACCTCTCCGAACGCGTTGAGGTGCTGGAGCAGATCGACGCGGCCCGCGACGCTTGGTACGAGGAGACCGCCCCGGCCCGCGAGGCCGCCGAGGCCGCCCGCGACGAGCTGCACCGCCGCGGGCTCGACGACCAGGCCGTCGAGGAGACCGTCGAGGAGACCACCGAGCCCGGGGCCGAGCAGCAGCTCGACGCCGAGGCCGAGCTGGAGTACGACGCCGGGCAGCTGCCGGACGTCGACTGGGAAGTCGAGGGCGAGACGCTCGACCAGGCGCCCGAGGTGCGGGCCGAGGCCGAGCTGGAGCCGCTGACGTACCAGGAGCAGGAGGAACTGGACCAGGCGCTCGCCGCGTACGAGCAGCAGTACCGCGCCGCCCAGGAGACCGCCGAGCCGTCCGTCGAACTGGAGACGCCGCAGCCCGAGGAGGCGGCCGCGTACGACCGGGACGCGGTCGAGCAGGGCCTGGCCGAGTACGACGCGCAGCGCCAGGCCGAGGCCGAGCTAGACGCCGAGGCGGCCGCGTACCACGAGGCCCGCAAGGCGGAGGCCGAACTGGCTGGCCCCGAGCCCGAGTACGACGTCGACCAGGCCCCGGCGATCGACTGGGACGTCGAGGGCGAGACCCTCGACGCGCCGCAGCCGGAGGAGGCTGCCGAGGCCGACGCCGACCGTGCCACGACGGGCGCGTACGACCGCGCCGCGGAGATGGACCGCGCCGTTGCCGAGTTCGAGGAGCATCTGCGGGCCCAGGCTGCGGCCGCCCGCGAGGCCGAGGGCCAGGTCGAGTACGACGCCGAGCAGCTGCCGGAGGTCGACTGGGAGATCGAGGGCGAGACGTACGCGGAACGGCCGGAGGAGACCGCCGAGGTCAACGCCGAGCCAAAGATGGAGCCGGAGCAGGAGACCGCACCGGAGATGTCGGCGCCCACCGCCGAGGAGGACCAGAACCGCGAGTTCTACGAGCGGCAGTACGTCGAGCAGCTGCTGGAGCTGGAGGCTCAGCGCACGCAGGAGGCCCAGCAGGAGGCCCCGGAGCATCAGCCCACCCAGCAGCTTCCGGCCCAGCTGGTGGATCTGCAGGAGGACCTGGACAAGGCGAACAGCGCGCTCGCGGAAATCGCTGCTCGCCAGGCAGAACGCGAACAGGCCGCACAGGCCGACGAGGCACTGCGGGCCGAGCAGGCCGAGGTCGCCCGCGGCCGCGAGGTCGAGGCCGAGGCCGAGATGATGCCGCAGATCGAGCAGGAGCAAGGCCCGATCATCAGCTACGGCAACGGGCCGGAGTAAGGGTGTGCTGGCCCCGTGCCAGCCTGCCCCATAACCTCAACGACCAGGAGGTGAGCCCAGGTGAGCACCGCACAGGAGTGGACGCCGCCGCAGCTGAGGCCGGAGCACGAACTCACCGCGATGATCGAGCACGTCACCGCGAACGGCTACAGCAGCAACAAGCACGACGGCTACGACAAGGGCCTGCTCGCCGCGCTGCACTGGGCAGTCGGCCGCACCGAGCAGCCGCCGGTCAGCAAGACGCAGCTCGGCCGGCCCGTGAATGGCACCGACGCTAAGCGCGAGCAGTACCGGGCGTACGAGGCGATGAAAGGCGGTATCGCGGAGCCCGAATTGCGCGAAGTCGTCCAGGAGAAGGGCGGCCGCTACGTGACCGGGGTGGAGAACACCCTCGCGTGGGCCATCGGTGGGGACGCCCTCTGGGCACCGTGGGAGACGTAGCCAGAAGGCAGCAGGAGGCCCCCAGCGCGCCGCGCTGGGGGCCTCGGTCGTCTGGGGTCAGGATGTGGCTTCTACGGGCCCTGGGGCGGGTGCAGGCTGCCGCTGTGTCAGGTCCCGGCTCAGCCACTGCGAGAGGGCTTCGTCGTCGTCAATGCCCCTTGGCGCCGAGATGTGGTTCGGGTCCGTCGTCCAGGCCCAGGGGTCATCCACGTGGCCGTTGCGGCACTTGGCCAGCGCAGTGACCAGACGCTGCTTGACGCCGCGCGCGTACCGGTCGTACCAGTCGCCCGCCTTGGAGGGAGTGCCGTACGAGGTCTTGTACAGCTTGATCCACTCCTGACACAGCCAGGACAGCTCCCACACAGCCTCACGGTGCCGGTACCAGCAGGGCGGGATGCGCGGGGGCGTCTGCGGGCCAGAGCCCGGGAGGGCATGGCCGCCTGCAGCGAAGACGTCCGCCGGCGGGCCGACCCACCCGTATTCGCCCGCCAGCACGTCCCGCACCCAGTCGATCAGGATGAACCAGGCTTCATTGGCCTGCTCCTGGTTCATCGCCGTCCAGTCCCACAGCGCGAGCTTTTCCTCCTCCGGCTTTGCGGCGAAGGCGTCCAGGTCCTGGCGGAGCTTGGCGACCGCGCCGGTCAGGGCGGTGAGCCCATCACGGAGCGGGGCCAGGCCATCGACTTCCTCCTGCAGGCCGGCGGTCCGCTCCTCCAGGTGGTCGATCGCGTCCTGCACCGGGCCCAGGTCGAGCGCGGCGAGCGCTTCTTGCACCTTGCTGCCGCGCTCGCCCAGCTGCTCGACGTCCTGCTCGACCCGGGCCAAGTCCTTCGCCAGGGCGAAAACCTGAGTCGCCAGGCTGCTGTCCGCCGCCATCAGCGACCGCCCTTGACGAACTGGACGGAGGGCCCGGACGACGAACCGGTGCGCTGGCTGGGCAGCTTCGGCCGCCGGGTCATCTTCTTCACGTCCCGCCTCTTCCACAACGGTTTGATGTGGGTGATGACCGGCGAGCATCCGGCGAAGATGACCAGGCTCTCCCGCCGCCCCAGTTTGAAGATCTTGTCCTGAGGCATGACCGGCCGTTGCTCGGTGGTCTCGCTGACCGATGCCTCACCGTTGCGCATGGTGGTGGTCTTGCGCTTGTGCTCGTAGGTGCCGCACATGGCGCTGATGTCGTCGCGGACCGCCTTGTCGCCGATGCCGCGCAGGAAGACGCGCACGTTGGCGTCGTCCCAGATCACGCGGCCGCGCTGCTGGCCCCACACGTCGAACAGCTGGGCACGGGACTGGATGACGATGACGAGGGTGATACCGCGGCCGCCGGAGTCGGGCATCCACTTGTCCACGGGCAGCGGGATGATGTTGGCGATCTCGTCCAGGGCCCACAGGACCGGCGGATCCATCCGCCCGGACCCGTTCTGGTTGCCCAGGCGGATGGAGACCGACCGCAGGTAGTCGGCGAACATCACGAACAGGGGCGCCACGGCGCTGCCCGGCTTGTCGGACCCGATCATGTAGAGGGTGCCCCGGTTCAGCAGGAACGCCTCAGCGTCGAAATGCTCGCCAGGTCCGGGCAGCACGCTAGCCGCGACTTTGGGGTTCGCCATCCAGGCCAGAGCGTTGGACAGCGTGGTGAAGATGCCGTCTCCGGTGCCCTGGACGACCGTCTGCCGCTGGACCAGGAGGTCGGCCCAGTCCCCGGCGCCGGCCATCTTGAGGATGTTCGCCGCCGTGCCGTCCGCTCGGTTCTGCGACCAGCCGTAGACGTCCATCATCGTCTTGTGGCCGAGGGCCGCCGCGTGCAGGAAGCGCGAGAGCACCTCACAGGCCGTGGACTTGAAGAACTCCTCGACGCCCGCCCCCGGGTTGGCCCGCGAACCGTACAGCAGGTACGCGGCGCGCTGGATGGCGATCTCGCGCTGCTCGCAGCCGCGGATCGGGTCCCAGCGGAAGGTGTTCAGCGCCTGCAGGTCGGACAGGCCCAGCGGGTCCCAGACCCACACCGGCCCGAGCAGTTCGCGCAGGGCCTTGGTCGCCAGGTGGTCGACGACCTTCGACGAGGTGTGCACGACGGCCCCCGCCCACCGGTAGATCATCGAGTTGAGAATGATCGACTTGCCCTGTCGCGAGGGGGCCAGGAGCAGGAAGTTCTGCTCCGGAGTGCCCCAGATACTGCCGGGCCCGCCGCCCGAGCGCAGACGCCCCAGTGGCACGGCGTAGTCGGTGGTCGGCGCCCGCTTGGCCCGGCCCGCCAGGGACGGGCGCGTCTGCTCGACCATCTTGCGCGCGTGTCGTGCGCTCATCTCCTGGCGGATCTCGGTCTTGGAGGCGAACCCGGGGCGGGGCGCGTACATGCCCCACAGCCAGGCCGCGCCGCCGGCGGCCGCCACGGCCGCGGCTCCCAGGGCGACGCCGCCCGCCCCGGTCATGAAGTCGTTGATGTTGTTCAGGTACTCGATGATCGGCGGGTCGTCGGTGCCGCCTCCCGGGACAGGCGAGGTGGCCAGGACTTCCAACCCTCTGGACACGGCGTCCCCCGCGGTGTCCGTAGTCTGTGCGATGCGGGACATAGGACCTTCTTTTCTCGTGTCTCCGTAGCCCCCGGGATCGCGCTGCAATCGCCCCCGGGGGCGTTGTTGTCCTCGGAACCGGTGACCAGATCAGTCACCGTACGGCGCGGGACGGACAACAGGCCCGCGCGTTTTTGCTGTTGGGTCGCGTGGCGGGAAACCGCGCGCCGATCACTACGCGCGGTTCCCGCCGCGCGGAACCGCGCGGCGCGCGGCAGGCGCTCGGGACTGTTACCTCTGGCGCCCTGGCGGAGGGTCAGACCGGCTGGCGCTGGCCGTTGATCGGACGGATGCGCGCGGCATCGTCGGCCCGCTGGTGGCCGTCCGCGCGGTAGCCGCTCGGTTCCTGCCGCGCGCCGCTCGGCACCGCTCGGGAGGCATCCGAGCGCTCGGTTTCGCCCTCCGGCTGCCGCGCGCCGCCGTTGGCGATCATCGCGGCCCGCCGCTCCTTGAAATCGGCCAGCCAGTTGCGGGCGTTGCCCTCAGCGACCCCGTACGCCACAGACAGCTCCTTGGCGGTAGGGAGCTCCCGGCCCTCGACCGAGGCCGCCAGGTACTCCTCCCATCCGGCCTGCTTCTCCGGACTCCGGAAGGCCGGCGCCTCGGCGATGGCGGCCACCTCGGCCGGACCGCCGAGCCGGTCGGCCAGCTGGGGCCGCAGGGAGTCGAGCAGGGCCTGCGCCTCGGCCGCCTCGGCCCGCGTGCGCTCGACCGCCTCGACCGCCAGGCGCTGCTCGTGCTCGGCCTTGCGCCGCAGGTCAGCAGCCCGATCGGCCGCATCCTTCTGCTCCTCTGCAGCCCGCCGGGCCTGCCCGAGGATGGACTGCAGCCGCTCGACCTCCCCGCCGACCCGGCGTGCCTCCTCGGCCTTGGCCCGCGCCGTCTCCTCGG
>NZ_JBHWES010000092.1:0-40584 GCF_042734105.1 Streptomyces sp. NPDC059679
CCGGTCGTGGAGGTCGAGGCGTGGCTGGAGCGTTGGGGTGGCCGGGTGTCGGTCGCGGCGGTCAATGGGCCTCGCTCGGTGGTGGTGTCGGGTGACCGGGAGGCGTTGGATGAGCTGGTCGAGGAGCTGACGGGCGAGGAGGTGCGTATCCGGCGGATCGCGGTGGACTACGCGTCCCACTCCGCGCACGTCGAAGAGCTTCACGAAGAGCTGCTGGACCGGCTGGCACCGCTGTCTCCGCGCACGGCGGAGGTGCCGTTCTTCTCCACGGTGACCGGTGACTGGCTCGACACCACGGGTATGGACGCGGACTACTGGTACCGCAATCTTCGGCAGACGGTCGGCTTCGAACCGGCGATCCGCGCCCTTCTGGCGCAGGAACACAGGGCGTTCATCGAGGTCAGCTCCCACCCCGTACTCACCGTCGGGGTCCAGGAGACGGTGGACGACACCGACTGCCAGGCCGTCGTCTGCGGCACGTTGCGCCGCGACCACGGCGGTCTCGACCGGTTCCTCACCTCGCTGGCCCAGGCGTTCGTGCGCGGTGTGCCGGTCGACTGGGCGGGCACGTTCGCGGACTTCGACACCCACCATGTGGAACTGCCCACCTACGCGTTCCAGCGGGAGCACTTCTGGGCCATGCCCGCCGGGCCGGACCCGGACGGCCGGGCGGACCCGGAGGACACCCGTTTCTGGACCGCGGTCGAGCAACAGGACATCGCGTCCCTGACCTCCGCCCTCCATATCGACGAGACCTCGCTGGCCGCGGTGTTGCCCGCGCTGTCGTCCTGGCGCCGGCGGCGCCAGGACCGGGCCACCGTGGACGGCTGGCGCTACCGGGTCGCCTGGCGCCCGCTGCGCGGCGTCCCCACCGCGTCCCTGTCCGGCACCTGGCTGGTCGTCACCGCCGAGGGCATCGCGGACGGCGAGGTGACCGCGGCTCTCGCGGGACACGGCGCGGACGTACGCCGACTGGCGCTGGACGAATCATGCGCCGACCGCGCCGTGCTGGCGGCGCGCCTCAGCGACGTCACATCACCCTCTGAGGACGGCTCCCCGGGCCTCGCCGGGGTCGTCTCCCTGCTCGCCGCCGCCGAGGAACCGCACAGCGACCACCCCGCGCTGGCCAACGGCCTCGCCCTGACCGTGGCCCTGGTCCAGGCCCTCGGTGACGCGCGTATCGACGCGCCGCTGTGGTGCCTCACCCGGGGCGCGGTGTCCGCCGGACGCTCCGACCGCGTGACGAGCCCCGTCCAGGCCCAGGTGCACGGCGTCGGCTGGACGGCCGCGCTCGAGCACCCCGACCGCTGGGGCGGTCTGGTCGATCTGCCCGAGACCTTCGATCAGCGCGCCGCCCAGCGGCTGGCAGCGGTACTGGCGGGGGCCACCGGCGAGGACCAACTCGCGATCCGCGCCTCCGGTGTGCTCGCCCGGCGTGTCGTGCGCGCGTCCGCGGGCGACACCGAACCGGACCGGCGCTGGACCCCGCGCGGGACCACGCTGATCACCGGCGGCACCGGGACCCTGGCGCCGCATCTGGCCCGCTGGCTCGCCGGGCAGGGTGCCGAGCACATCGTGCTGACCAGCAGGCGGGGCATGGCCGCGCCCGGTGCGCCCGCGCTCGTGGCCGAACTGGCCGAGCTGGACGTCGAGGTCGAGGTCGTGGCGTGTGATGTCACCGACCGCGCGGCGCTCGCCGCCCTGCTGGCGCGGCTCAAGGAAGACGGCCGTACGGTCCGTACCGCCGTGCACACGGCCGCGAGCATCGCGCTGCACAGCCTGGACGAGACCACCATGGCCGAGTTCGCCGAGGTCATCAACGCCAAGGTGGCCGGGGCCCGGCACCTGGACGAACTGCTCGACGGCGATGAACTCGACGCCCTCGTCCTCTACTCGTCCACGGCCGGAACCTGGGGCAGCGGCCGCCACGCGGCCTATGTGGCGGGCAACGCCTTCCTCGGCGCGCTCGCCGACCACCGCCGCGCCCGCGGACTGCCCGCCACCTCGCTGGCCTGGGGCATCTGGTCCGATGACACCCGGCTGGGCCGGGTCGACCCGGAGCAGATCCGCCGCAGTGGCCTGGTCTTCATGGACCCCGAGCCGGCCCTGGCCGGGCTGCGGCAGGCCCTGGACGACGACGAGTCCGCGCTGGTCGTCGCCGATGTCGACTGGGAGCGCTACTACCAGGTCTTCACCTCGGTGCGGCCGACGCGCCTGTTCGACGAGGTGCCCGAGGTACAGCGGCGGGCGGAGGCCGCCGAGCCGTCCGGTAGCGCCCAGGGTGAGTTCGCGGCGAGGCTGCAGTCCCTGCCCGCCGCCGAGCGGGACCGGCTGCTGCTGGAGCTGGTCCGTACCGAGGCGGCGGCGGTCCTGGGACATGGCTCGCCTGAGGCGCTTACGGAAGAACGGGCCTTCCGCGATATCGGGTTCGACTCGCTGACCGCGGTGGATCTGCGCAACCGGCTCGCCGCCGCCACCGGCCTGACGCTGCCGACCACCCTGGTCTTCGACCACCCGAGCCCGGCCGCCCTCGCCACGTATCTGCGGGTGCTGATCGCCGCCGACCGGGACGCACCGGCCGGGTCCGGCCTCGCGCCCGCCGCCGCGGTCGCCGACGACGAGCCCATCGCCATCGTCGGCATGAGCTGCCGTTACCCGGGAGGTGTGGCCTCCCCCGAGGAGTTGTGGGATCTCGTCGTCGGCGGAGGAGACGGCATCACCGGTTTCCCGGCGGACCGCGGCTGGGACGCCGATGCCCTCTACGATCCGGACCCGGACCGCAAGGGCAGGACGTACTCCACCCAGGGCGGTTTCCTGCACGACGTGGCCGACTTCGACGCCGCGTTCTTCGGGATCTCGCCGCGCGAGGCCGTGGCGATGGACCCACAGCAGCGGCTGCTGCTGGAGACCGCGTGGGAGGCGTTCGAACGTGCCGGTGTCGACCCGGCCACGCTGCGCGGCAGCAACACCGGGACGTTCATCGGCGCCAGTTACCAGGACTACACCACGGGTGTGCGGGGGGCCGCCGAGGGCTCCGAGGGCCACATGATCACCGGCACTCTGTCCAGTGTGCTGTCGGGCCGGGTGTCCTATGTGTTCGGGCTCGAGGGCCCCGCGGTCACCCTGGACACGGCGTGCTCGTCCTCGCTGGTGGCGCTGCATCTGGCCTGTCAGTCGCTGCGTGACGGGGAGAGCTCCCTCGCCCTGGCGGGCGGCGTCAGCGTGATGGCCACCCCCAGCGCGTTCGTGGGCTTCAGCAGGCAGCGGGCGATGGCCGCCGACGGCCGGTGCAAGGCGTACTCCGACGCGGCCGACGGCATGAGCCTGGCCGAGGGCGTCGGGCTCGTCCTGATCGAGCGGCTGTCCGACGCGCTGCGCAACGGCCACCCGGTGCTCGCGCTGGTCCGCGGCTCCGCGATCAACCAGGACGGCGCGTCGAACGGGCTGACCGCCCCCAACGGCCCGGCGCAGCAGCGGGTCATCCGGCAGGCCCTGGCCAACGCCCGGCTCACCGCGGGAGAGATCGACGCGATCGAGGGCCACGGCACGGGCACCGCGCTCGGCGACCCGATCGAGGCCCAGGCGCTGCTGGCCACCTACGGGCAGGACCGCGAACGCCCGCTGCTGCTCGGCTCGGTCAAGTCCAACATCGGCCACACTCAGATGGCCTCCGGCATGGCCGGTGTGATCAAGATGGTCATGGCCATGCGCCGGGGGCTGCTGCCGCTCACCCTCCATGTCGATCAGCCCTCCTCCCACGTGGACTGGTCGGCCGGCGCCATCGAGCTGCTGACCGGACCGGTCGAGTGGCCCGCCACCGGGCGCCCCCGGCGGGCGGCCGTCTCCTCCTTCGGCCTCAGCGGCACCAACGCCCACACCGTGCTCGAACAGGCACCTGGGGCGGCGGAGCCCGCAGAGCCCACCGACGATGGCGCCCTCTCCGCCCCGGCGCCCGTCACCCTCTCCGCCCGCGGCGACGAGGCCCTGCGCGCCCAGGCGGCCCGGCTGCTCTCGCTGCTGGAGACACGGCCCGAACTGCCCCTGAAGGATGTGGCTTTCTCCCTGGCCACCACCCGCTCCGCGCTGGAGCGGCGCGCCACGGTCGTGGCGGCGGACCGGGCGGAGCTGCTGAGCGGCCTCTCCGCGCTGCGCGACGGAGACCCGCACGCCGCCCTCCTCCAGGGAGGCGTGGCCGGTGGCCGGACCGCGTTCCTCTTCTCCGGCCAGGGCAGCCAGCGGGCCGGGATGGGCCGGGAGTTGTACGAGGCGTTCCCGGTGTTCGCCGAGGCCCTGGACGAGATGTGCGCGCATCTGGACGGCCACCTCGAACGGCCGCTGCGCGAGGTGCTGTTCGCCGAGGAGGGGACGGCGGAAGCGGAGCTTGTGGACCGCACGGGCTGGACGCAGCCCGCCCTGTTCGCCATCGAGGTGGCGCTGTACCGCCTCGTCGAATCCTGGGGGATCACGGCCGACTATCTGGCGGGTCACTCGATCGGCGAGATCGCCGCCGCGCATGTGGCGGGGGTGCTGTCGCAGGCCGATGCGTGCGCACTGGTGGCGGCCCGGGCCCGGCTGATGCAGGAGCTGCCCCCGGGCGGGTGCATGGTGGCGATCGAGGCGGCGGAGGACGAGGTCGTCCCCCAACTGGGCGAGGGAGTGTCGATCGCGGCAGTGAACGGGCCGCGTTCGGTGGTGGTGGCCGGTGAGGAGTCCGCGGTCGAGCAGATCGCCGCGCGGTTCGCCGAGGAGGGCCGTAAGACCCGGCGGCTGACGGTCAGCCACGCCTTCCACTCACCGCTGATGGAGCCGATGCTGGCCGAGTTCCGTCAGGTCGCGGAGGGGCTTTCGTATGAGGCCCCGCGTATCGCCCTGGTCTCGAACCTGACCGGAGGGCCGGCCTCGGCCGAGGACGTGTGCTCGCCGGAGTACTGGGTGGAGCATGTGCGCCGCACCGTGCGGTTCGCCGACGGGGTGGAGTGGCTGGCCGGGCAGGGCGTCACCGCCTTCCTGGAGCTGGGCCCCGACGGGGTGCTGAGCGCGATGGCCCAGGAGAGCCTGGCGGACCGGCCGCGTACTGCGCTGCTCCCGGTGCTGCGCAGGGGCCGTGCCGAGGTGTCCGCGCTCGTCTTCGCGCTGGCGCGGCTGCACACCCACGGCGTCGGCGTGGACTGGACCGCCTTCTTCGCCGGATCCGGGGCGCACCGCGTCGACCTGCCCACCTACGCGTTCCAGCGCCGCCGCTTCTGGCCCGAGACCGTCGCCGGGGCGGACGGCGACGGTGTGACGGACGCGGCGCGGGCCGAGGACACCGAGTTCTGGTCGGCCGTGGAACGGGCCGACCTGGAAACCCTGTCCTCTGCGCTCGATCTGGACGACGGTGTGCTGACGGCGATGGTGCCCGCGCTGTCGACCTGGCGCAAACAGCGCCGCGACCGGTCCGCCACCGACAGCTGGCGCTACCGCGTCACCTGGAAACCCGTCACCGGCAACGCGTCCAGTGCCCCCGCGCTCTCGGGGCGCTGGCTGGTCGTGGCGCCGCCCGGCGCGGCCGAGGACGCGTGGGCGCGCGCGGTCCTCGACGGCCTCGGCGTGCCGACCGTACTGGTCGAGTCCGCGGCCGAGGACCGGGCCACGCTGGCCGAGCTGCTGGGCCAAGCCGACACCGAGGGCATGGGGTTCACCGGCGTCCTGGCGCTGCCCGCGCACCACACACCCGGCGACGAGGGCGATCCGGCCACGGACGCGGCGCGGGCCGCCACCGTGGTCCAGGCCCTGGGCGACGCGGGCGTCGAGGCCCCGCTGTGGTGCCTCACCCGGGGCGCCGTGTCGATCGGCCGCTCCGAGCCGGTCCTCGATCCGGCGCAGGCCGCGGTGTGGGGACTTGGCCGGGTGGCCGCCCTCGAACACCCGGAGCGCTGGGGCGGCCTTGTCGACCTGCCCGCGGATCCCGAGCCGAAGGCCGTACGCCGACTCGCCGGGGTGCTGGAGCGGACCGGCGGCGAGGACCAGGTGGCGGTGCGCGCGTCCGGCGCCTACGCACGGCGGCTGACCCGCATCCCGGCTGAACCCGCCACTGACCAGGGGGAGTTCACCCCGACCGGCACCGTACTGATCACCGGCGGCACCGGTGCCCTCGGCGGGCACCTCGCCCGCTGGCTGGCCGCCGAGGGCGCCGCGCATCTGGTGCTCCTGAGCCGCCGGGGGCCGAGCGCGCCGGGTGCGGACGACCTCGTCCGGGAGCTGACCGAGCTCGGCGCCCGCGTCACCGTCGAGGCATGCGACGCCGCGGACCGCGACACGCTGGCCGCCGTGCTGGACCGGATCCCTGCCGACACCCCGCTGACGGCCGTGATCCACACCGCGGGCGTCCTGGACGACGGGGTGGTGGACGCCCTCACCCCGGACCGGTTCACCGCCGTGATGCGGTCGAAGGCGCGGGCCGCCCGCAACCTCGACGAGCTGACCGAGGACCACGGCCTCGCCGCGTTCGTCCTGTTCTCCTCGGTCGCGGGCACCATAGGCGCCCCGGGGCAGGGCAACTACGCCGCGGCCAACGCCTATCTGGACGCCCTGGCCCAGCGCCGCCGGGACCGCGGTCTGACCGCCACCTCCCTCGCCTGGGGACCGTGGGCCGAGGCCGGGATGGTGGCCGACGGCGCGGCGCTGGAGGGCCGCGTACGCCGGGGCGGCTACACGCCAATGCCCCCACGGCTGGCCGTCGCCGCGCTCCGACAGGCCCTCGAACGCGACGAGCGGGCGTTGACCGTCGCCGACATCGACTGGGACCGCTTCCTCGACGTGTTCGCCACGGCACGGCCCGCGCCCCTGGTGGCGGACCTGCCGGAAGCACGGCGCGCCCGGGAGGCGACGGACACCGGCCGCGGCGGCGCGCTGTCGGACGGGCAGGGGCTGCACGGCCGGCTGACCGGCCTCCCCGAGGCCGAGCGCGGCGCGTACGTACTGGACCTGCTGCGCGGCCGGGTGGCCGCCGTACTCGGACACGGCGACACCACGGCCATCGCCCCCGACCAGGCATTCCGGGATCTGGGCTTCGACTCGCTCACCACGGTCGAGTTGCGCAACGCGCTGTCGGCGGAGACCGGGCTGACCCTGCCGTCCTCCCTGGTCTACGACTACCCCACGCCGTACGCGCTGGCGGACTTCCTGCTCGCCGAAGTGCTCGGCGCGGCGGTGGACACCGCGCTGGCCCCGACGGCTGCGGCGGCGCCCTCCGCGGCCGACGACCCGATCGCCATCGTCGGTGTCAGTTGCCGGTTCCCCGGCGGCGTGGCGTCGCCCGAGGACCTGTGGCGGCTGCTCGCCGACGGCGGCGACGGCATCACACCGTTCCCCACCGACCGGGGATGGGACCTCGACGCGCTCGCGGGCGGCGCCTCCGCCACGCGGGAGGGCGGTTTCCTGCCCGGCGCGGGCGACTTCGACGCCGCGTTCTTCGGGATCTCCCCGCGCGAGGCCCTTGCCATGGACCCCCAGCAGCGGCTGCTGCTGGAAACCTCCTGGGAGGCGCTGGAGCGGGCCGGGATCGACCCCGCCACCCTCCGGGGCAGCGACACAGGCGTGTTCGTGGGCACCAACGGGCAGGACTACGCGGGTGTGCTGCGCAAGGCCACCGCCGATGTGCGCGGCCATGTGGCCACCGGCAACACGGCCAGCGTCATGTCCGGGCGGCTGTCGTACACCCTGGGGCTCGAAGGCCCGGCGGTCACGGTCGACACCGCCTGCTCGTCCTCGCTGGTGTCGCTGCACTGGGCGGCCCAGGCGCTGCGGCGCGGTGAGTGCTCGCTCGTCCTGGCCGGTGGCGTGTCGGTGATGTCGAGCCCGGACTCGTTCACCGAGTTCAGCGTGCAGGGCGGACTGGCCCCCGACGGCCGGTGCAAGGCGTTCGCCGACGCCGCCGACGGCACCGCCTGGTCCGAGGGCGTCGGGGTGCTGGTCCTGGAGCGGCTGTCGGACGCCGTACGCAACGGGCACGAGGTCTGGGGCGTGGTGCGCGGCACCGCGGTCAACCAGGACGGCGCGTCCAACGGGCTGACGGCGCCCAACGGTCCCGCGCAGCAACGGGTGATCCGGCAGGCCCTCTCCGATGCGCGGCTGACGCCGGCCGACGTCGACGCGGTGGAGGCGCACGGCACCGGCACCACCCTGGGCGACCCCGTCGAGGCACACGCCCTGCTCGCCGCCTACGGCCGGGAGCGCCCGGAACCGCTGCTGCTGGGCACCGTGAAGTCCAACATCGGTCACACCCAGGCCGCGGCCGGGGTGGCGGGTGTCATCAAGATGGTCATGGCGATGCGACACGGTGTGCTGCCCAGGACCCTGCATGTGGACATGCCGTCCTCGCATGTGGACTGGGCATCGGGCGCGGTGTCGCTGGTGCGCGAGGCCACGCCGTGGCCGCGGACGGGCCGGCCGTGGCGGGCCGGTGTGTCGGCCTTCGGCGTCAGTGGCACCAACGCCCATGTGATCGTCGAACAGGCGCCGATGGCCGAACCTTCCGAGCCGTACGAGCCCGAACGGATCCCGGCCGTGGTGCCATGGGTGGTCTCGGGCCGTGGCCCCGAGGGCTTGAGCGCGCAGCTCGACGGGCTCACCTCTTTCATCGAAAGGAGCGATCCGCGGCCGTCCCCCGTGGCCGTGGGGTACACCCTGGCCACCGGCCGCCCGGCGTTCGACCACCGCGCGGTGCTGCTGGCCACCGGCGACGGAGTCACGGAGGCGGCCCGCGGGGTGATACGCGCGCCCGGCGGCAGGACGGCGTTCCTCTTCTCGGGCCAGGGCAGCCAGCGGCCCGGTATGGGACGGGCACTCCACGACCGCTACCCGGCCTTCGCCGAGGCGCTGGACGACGTACTGGCCCATCTGGACGTGGAGCTGGACCGCCCGCTGCGGGAGGTGTTCTTCGCCGACGCCGGGACGGCCGAGGCCGAGCTGCTGGACCGTACGGGATACACCCAGCCGGCCCTGTTCGCCGTCGAAGTGGCCCTGTTCCGGCTGCTGGAGTCGTGGGGAGTACGGCCGGACCTGCTGGCCGGCCACTCCATCGGGGAACTGGCGGCGGCCCACGTCGCCGGGGTGTTCTCGCTCGCCGACGCGTGCCGGCTGGTGGCGGCGCGGGCACGGCTGATGGAGGCGCTGCCGGCCGGTGGCGCGATGGTCTCGCTGGAGGCGGCCGAGGACGAGGTCTCCCCGCTGCTGGCCGGACACGGCGAGCTGGTGTCCATCGCGGCGGTCAACGGCCCCACCGCGACGGTGATCGCCGGTGACGAGGAGGCGGTGGCGCGGATCGCCGCGCGGCTGGAGTCCCGCGGGCGCAGGACCAGGCGGCTGCGGGTCTCGCACGCCTTCCACTCGCCGCTGATGGAGCCGATGCTCGACCCGTTCGCCACGGTGGCCGGACACCTGGCGTACCAGGAGCCGCGGATCCCCGTCGTCTCCACCCTGACCGGCCGCCTCGCCACGGCCGAGGAGCTGTGCTCACCCGCGTACTGGGTGCGCCAGGTGCGGGAGACCGTACGGTTCGCCGACGGCGTACGCACCCTGCGGGACGCGGGCGCGACCGCCTTCGTCGAGCTGGGCCCGGACCGGGTGCTGGCCGCGATGGCCCGGCACACGCTGGCCGATGAGCGGCCCGAACCGCTGGTGGCCCCGCTGCTGCGCGCGGACCGCGACGAGGAGACCGAGATCACGGTGGCGCTGGGCGCGCTGTATGTGCACGGGATGCCGGTGGACTGGTCGGCGTACTTCGGCGGCACCGGCGCGCACCTGACCACCCTGCCGACGTACGCCTTCCAGCGCGAGCGTTTCTGGCCCGAGTTGGCACCGGGCGCGGCGGAGAGCGCGGTGGTCGATCCGGTGGACGCGGAGTTCTGGTCGGCCGTGGAGCGGGAGGACCTGGAGTCGCTGGCGGCCACGCTGGAGGTGGACGGCGATTCGCTGACCGCGGTGGTGCCCGCGCTGTCGTCGTGGCGCCGGTCCCGCCACGACGAGTCCGTCGTGGACGGCTGGCGTTACGAGGCGAGCTGGACACCGCTGACCGGCCCGGCCTTCGCCGGGACGCCGGTCGGCGCCCTGGAAGGCACCTGGCTGCTGCTCGTCCCCGCCCCCGACGACGCCAGGGTGGTCGACGAGGAGTGGTTGGCGGCCGTCGCCGAGACGTTGGGTCAGGGGGAATCGGGCACCGTACGCATCGAAGTGGCGGACGCGGACCGGGCCGCCCTGGCCGCACGGCTTGGTGAGATGCGGGAACAGTTCGCGGGTGTGCTGTCCCTGCTCGCCCCCGGGCGGACCGGGCCCGAAGCCACCGCGCTGACCTGCGCCTTGATCCAGGCATTGGGCGACGCGGGCATTGAGGCACCCCTGTGGTGCGCCACCGTGGGCGCGGTCCGCGTGGGCCGCGGTGACGGCCCGGCGGATCCGGGGCAGGCCGCGGTATGGGGCCTGGGCCGGGTGGCCGCGCTGGAACACCCGGAGCGCTGGGGCGGGCTCGTCGACCTGCCCGGCTCTCTCGACCAACGGGCCCGCGCCCGGCTCACGGCCGTACTGGCGGGCGGCGCGGGCGACCCCGCGGAGGACCAGCTCGCGGTGCGCGCCGGCGGGGTGTTCGGCCGACGTCTGGTGCGGGCCGCGGCGCCCGTCCCCGACGGGCGGTGGCGGCCACGGGGCACCGTCTGGGTCACGGGTGGCACCGGCGACGCGGCAGGACAGCTCGCCCGGTGGCTGGCCGCGGAGGGGGCCGAGCATCTGGTGCTGACCGGCCCGCAGGACCGCGACGGGCCCGACATCGCAGAACTGGCCGCCGAACTCGCCGAGTCGGGTGTCCGGGTGACCGCGCGGGCGTGTGACCCGGCCGACCGCGGCGCCCTGGCGGCGCTGCTCGACGAGTTGCCGCCGGACGCGGTCGTGCACGCCGGACAGCCCGACCTGTCACCCGTCGCGCCCGGCGCCACGGACCGTATCGACGCGCTCGGGCCCGCCCCGCTCGCGGCGGCGCTGGCGGACCGGACCGCGGAGGCGGCGCACCTCGACGAACTGCTGGGCGACCGGCCCCTGGACGCCTTCGTGCTGCTCACCTCGGTCGCCGGGGTATGGGGCGTGGCGGGGCGGGCCGCCGACGCGGCCGTGGACGCCGCGCTCGAAGCGCTGGCCCGCCGGCGCCGGGCACGCGGGGCCCCGGCCACCTCGGTGGCCTGGAGCGCCTGGGACACGTCACCCACCGACACCCCCGACGGGATGGCGGCACATCTGCGACTCAGCGGACTGCCCGCCCTGCCGCCGCGGCTGGCGGCGACCGCGCTGGGCCGGGCGGTGGACGGCGAGCCGGCCGCGGTGACGATCGCGGACGTGGCCTGGGACCGGTTCGCTCCGGCGTTCACCGCCGTACGGCCGAGCGCGCTGTTCGCCGCGCTGCCCGAGGCCCGTACGGCGCTGGCAGCCGCGGCGGCCGAGCGGGACACCGACGTTGCCGGCGCCACGGGCACGGCGGCCGAGCTGCGGACCCGGCTGCTGGGCCTGCCCGGCGTCCAGCGCTCCCACGCCCTGCTGGACTTGGTGCGCGGCGAGGTCGCCGAGGTGCTGGGCCATGCGGGTGCCGAGGCGATCGAGGCCGACCGGGCATTCTCGGACCTCGGATTCGACTCGCTGACCGCGGTGGACCTGCGCAACCAGCTGACCCGGGCCACCGGTCTGCCCCTGCCCACCACCCTCGCCTTCGACCACCCGACCCCGGCGGCGCTCGCCGGCCACCTGTACGCCGAACTGCTCGGGCAGGACGGCGCCGACGACACGGCGTCGCTGCCCGCCCGTACCGCCGACGACCCGATCGTGATCGTCGGCATGAGCTGCCGCTACCCCGGCGGTGTGCGCTCGCCCGAAGACCTGTGGCAACTGGTCGTGGACGAGGCCGACGCGATCGGACAGCTGCCCACCGACCGCGGCTGGGACCTCGACACGCTGAGCGGCGGCACCCGGGACGGACGCGGGCGCAGCACGGCCCAGTCGGGCGGGTTCCTCTACGACGCCGCCGACTTCGACCCGGGCTTCTTCGGTATCGCGCCGCGCGAGGCCATGGTGATGGACCCGCAGCAGCGGCTGGTGCTGGAGGCAGCGTGGGAGGCGCTGGAGCGGGCCGGTGTCGACCCGCATACGCTGCGCGGTGGCGATACGGGCGTCTTCGTCGGCGCCACCAGCGGCGACTACCGCCCGCCCGCCGACCAGCGCGGCCACGCCCAGACCGCGCAGGCGGCCAGCCTGATCTCCGGCCGCCTCTCCTACAGCTTCGGCCTGGAGGGCCCGGCGGTGACCGTGGACACCGCCTGCTCCTCGTCCCTGGTGGCGCTGCATCTGGCCGCCCAGGCGCTGCGCTCGGGCGAGTGTTCGCTGGCACTGGCCGGTGGTGTGACGGTGATGTCCACGCCCGTGGGTTTCGTGGAGTTCAGCGACATGGGCGCCCTGTCCCCGGACGGCCGGTGCAAGGCGTTCGCCGAGGCCGCGGACGGCACCGGCTGGTCCGAGGGCGTCGGCATGCTCGTGGTGGAGCGGATGTCCGACGCCCGGCGCAACGGGCACCGCGTCCTGGCGGTCCTGCGCGGCTCGGCGGTCAACCAGGACGGCGCCTCGAACGGGCTGACCGCCCCCAACGGCCCCTCGCAGCGCCGGGTCATCCGCCGCGCCCTCGCGAACGCCGGACTGTCCCCCGCGGACGTGGACGTGGTCGAGGCCCATGGCACCGGCACCACCCTCGGCGACCCGATCGAGGCCCAGGCGCTGCTGGCCACCTACGGCCAGGACCGCGACCCCGACCAGCCCCTGCTGCTCGGCTCGGTCAAGTCCAACATCGGGCATACGCAGTCGGCGGCGGGCGTCGCGGGCGTGATCAAGACGGTCATGGCGATGCGCCACGGAGTGGTGCCCAGGACCCTCCATCTGGACGCCCCCAGCTCGCATGTGGACTGGTCGGCGGGCGCCGTGGAACTGGCCGCCGAGGCCACCGCGTGGCCGGGGACCGGGCGGCCGCGCCGGGCCGGGATCTCCTCGTTCGGCGCCAGTGGCACCAACGCCCACGCGATCATCGAGCAGGCGCCCGACGACGAGCCCGCCCGGACCCCGGCCGCGCCGCGGCGTGACGGCGCGGCGTGGCCCGTCGCCCTGTCGGCCCGTACCCCCCAGGCGCTGCGCGACCAGGCCCGGCTGATGCTCCACCATGTCACCGCGGACCCGGATCTCGGCCTCGCCGACCTGGCGTTCTCGCTGGCCGCCACCCGGTCGGCCTTCGAGGAGCGGGCCGCGGTGCTGAGCGCGGACCGCGACGAGTTGATCGAGGGCCTGGCGGCGGTGGCGGACGGACGCCCGTCCCCACGGGTGATGGAGGGCACCGCGGCCGGTGGCCGGACCGCGTTCCTCTTCTCGGGCCAGGGCAGTCAGCGGGCCGGGATGGGCCGGGAGCTGTACGAGACCTTCCCGGTGTTCGCCGAGGCGTTCGACGCGGTGTGCGCGCATCTGGACGCCCACCTGGAACGGCCGCTGTCCGAGGTGGTGTTCGCGGAGCCCGGTTCGGCCGAGGCGGAGGCGCTGGACGAGACACGGTGGACCCAGCCCGCGCTGTTCGCGGTGGAGGTGGCGCTGTTCCGGCTGCTGGAGTCCTGGGGGATCGTCCCGGACTATCTGGCGGGGCATTCGATCGGCGAGATCGCGGCCGCCCATGTGGCGGGGGTGTTCTCGCTGCCGGACGCGTGTGCCCTGGTGGCCGCGCGCGGCCGGCTGATGCAGGAGCTGCCGCCCGGGGGAGCGATGGTGGCGTTGCAGGCCACCGAGGAAGAGGTGGCTCCCCATCTGGGCGAGCGGGTCTCGGTCGCGGCCGTGAACGGTCCGCGGTCGGTGGTCGTGGCGGGCGACGAGGCCGCCGTACGGGATGTGGCGGCCAGGTTCGAGGAGCAGGGCCGCAAGACCAGACGGCTGGCGGTCAGCCATGCCTTCCACTCCGCGCTGATGGAGCCGATGCTGGCGGAGTTCGGGCGGGTCGTACGCGGTCTGTCGTTCGAGGCGCCACGGATCGCGCTGGTGTCCAATCTGACGGGCGATGTGGTGTCGGCCGAGCGGGTGCGCGCGCCGGAGTACTGGGTGGAGCACATCCGCCGTACGGTGCGGTTCGCCGACGGTGTCAGCCGGCTCGCCGCCGAGGGCGTCACCACCTTCCTGGAGGTGGGGCCCGACGCCGTACTGACCGCCATGGCGCAGGAAACCCTCGGCGAACGGTCGGCCGACGCGCTTCTCGTCCCCGCGCTGCGCAGGACGCGTGGCGAGGAGACCGCCCTGGTGGCGGCGGTGGCCCGGCTGCACACCCACGGCGTCGGCGTCGACTGGGCGGGCTTCTTCGCCACCTCCGGCGCCCGACCGGTCGACCTGCCGACCTACCCCTTCCAGCACCAGCGCTTCTGGCCCGAGAACCCCGAGGACGCCGTCGGTCAAGAAGCCACGGCCCTCGATACGGCGGACGCGGACTTCTGGGCCACCGTGGAACGGGCCGACCAGGCGGACATCGCCTCGCTGGCGACGACGCTCGACGTCGACGACGAGGCGTTGACGATGGTCCTGCCCGCGCTCTCGTCCTGGCGCCGCCGACGCCACGAGCAGTCGGTGGTCGACAGCTGGCGCTACCGGATCGGCTGGAAGCCGCTCACCGGCCCGGCCCCGGCCGCCCCCTCGGGGACCTGGCTCGCCGTGGTCCCGGCCGGACACGCCGAGGACCCCTGGGTGAACGCGGTGGTCGCGGCGCTGGGCACCGAGACGGTACGGCTGGAGGTCACCGGACCGGACCGCGCGGCGCTGGCCGAGCGGCTGCGGGCACGGATGGCCGAGGGGCCCCGGCCCGTCGGCGTGGTGTCGCTGCTGGCCGTGGCCGACTCCACGGGGCCGGTCGTCCCGCCGGGACTCGCCCTGACCGCCGTACTGGTGCAGGCCCTGGGCGACGCCGAGGTCGAGGCCCCGCTGTGGTGTGTCACCCGGGGCGCGGTGTCGGTCGGCCGTACGGAGCGCGTGGCCGACCCGCGGCAGGCCGCGGTGTGGGGGCTCGGCCGGGTGGCCGCGCTCGAGCACCCGCAGCGCTGGGGCGGGTTGGTCGATCTGCCCGAGGAGCTTGACGGGCGGATCGCCGCCCGGTTCGCCGCGGTGCTGGGCAAGACCGGCGGCACGGAGCCGGCCGAGGACCAGGTCGCGGTGCGCGCGTCGGGCGTGTTCGGCCGCCGACTGCAACGGCCGGTCGGCGCCTCGCCGGAGGGCGGCTGGCGGCCCTCGGGCACGGTGCTGGTCACCGGCGGCACCGGGACACTGGGCGGCCATGTCGCCCGGTGGCTGGCCCGCAGTGGCGCCGAGCACATCGTGCTGGCCAGCCGCAGCGGCCCCGGGGCCGAAGGAGCGGAGGAGCTGCGGTCCGAGCTGGCCGGGACGGGGGTTCGGGTGTCCATCGTGGCCTGCGACGTGGCCGACCGCCGACAGGTGGCGGACCTGCTGGCGGGCATCCCCGGCGACTGCCCGCTGACCGCTGTGGTGCACGCGGCGGGGGTGCTGGACGACGGGGTCCTCGACGGTCTGTCGCCCCAGCGGTTCGAGACGGTGTTCCGGTCCAAGGTGGAGTCGGCGACCGTCCTGGACGAGCTGACCCGGGACCTGGACCTGACGGCCTTCGTGCTGTTCTCCTCCGCGTCCGGCGCCGTGGGCAACGCGGGCCAGGCCAACTACGCCGCCGCCAACGCGGTACTGGACGCGCTGGCCGAGCGGCGCCGGGACCAGGGCCTGCCCGCCACCTCGGTGGCCTGGGGCGCCTGGGCCGGTGGCGGCATGGCGGCGAGCGCCCGCGCCGAGGAGACGTCGCACCGCACCGGGGTGGCCGCGATGGCCCCGGAGGCGGCGCTGTCGGCCATGTGCAGCGCGGTGGGCTCCGATGAACCCACCTCCGTGGTCGCCGATATCGACCAGGCCCGGTTCATCCACGCCTTCACCACCCTGCGGCCCAGCCCGCTGCTGCGGGAGCTGCCCCGGTACGCCGAGCTGACCGCGGGCGCCACGGTCTCCCCGCACGACCAGGCGTCGGCCGCGGCCGAGCTGCGGGAGCGGGTGCTCGGGCGGGCGGCGGCGGAGCGGCCCCGGGTGGTGCTGGACCTGGTCCGCGCCCAGGTCGCCGGGGTGCTGGGGTATACGGGGCCCGAGGCCGTCGGTGCCGACCGGGCGTTCAAGGACCTCGGCTTCGACTCGCTGGCCGCGATCGAGCTGCGCAACCAGCTCACCGCGACCACCGGGCTGAGCCTGCCCGCCACGCTCGTCTTCGACCACCCCACGCCCGTCGCCCTCGCCGAGCATGTGCTGCGGGAGCTCGTACCCGAAACGGCCGGTGGTTCGCCCGCCGACGAGCGGGAGAACGAGATCCGGGCGCTGCTGACCTCCGTACCTCTCGCCCGGCTACGGGAGGTCGGGCTGCTGGAGCCCCTGCTCCAGCTGGCCGGCCAGCCGGCGGCGACGGCGGAGCAGGCGCCGGGGGACTCGATCGACGCGATGGACCTGGACGACCTGGTCAGGGCCGCGCTCGACGGCAACGAGCACTGACCGCAAGCCGGGGGCGGCCCCCGGGCTCGTCGAGCGGACGGGCCCGGGGGCCTCTCGTATGCCGCCGGCCCCCGGACACGCCACGGCTGCCGCGCGCCCCCGGACACGCTCCGTCCGTCGGCGTTCCCCGGACACGCCACGGCCCACCGGCGGCCCGGGACATGGCAAACGGCCCGGATGACGGCTTCCAACGGGGCTGGAGCGCGTCATCCGGGCCGCGAGGTCCGGTCAGGAGCCGTCCGGGTCAGGAGCCGTGGCGAGACACCCAGGAAGGCACCGGGGCCATCACCCCTCCTCCAGGGTGATGGCCCCGGACGGGCAGAGGTGGACGGCCTCGCGGGCCGCGTCCTTGGTGGCCGCGCCGGGCTCCGAGAGCACCGTGACGGTGCCGTCGTCGTCCTGGTCGAACAGGTCCGGCGCGGCGAGCACACACTGGCCGGCCCCGACACAGCGGTCGGCGTCCGCGTTGATTCGCAACGTATTCACCTCCGTCGGAACTACCAGGTGACCGGCAGTTCATGCAGGCCGAACAGGATCCCTTCGTCCTTGAACGGCAGTTCCTCGGGCGGCACCGCGAGCCGCAGGGTCGGAATCCGCTCGAACAGCGTCCGGTAGGCGATCCCCATCTCGGACCTGACCAGGTGCTGGCCGAGACACTGATGCACGCCGTAGCCGAACGCCACATGGTGGCGCGCGGTTCGGCCGGGATCGAACTGGTCGGCCCGCTCGAAGGCGTTCTCGTCATGGTTGGCCGCCGCGCCCAGGGGCACGATGCCCTCCCCGGCCTTGATCAGCTGACCGCCGATCTCGACGTCCTCGACCGCCACCCGCAACGCCACCCGGTCGGCGACCGACAGATAGCGCAGCGCCTCCTCGACCGCGCGCGGATCCCCGATCCACTCCCGGTTCAGCAGCAGCATGACCACACCGAGGGCGATGTTGTTGGCCGTGGTCTCATGGCCGGCGATCAGCAGCAGCAGCGCGATGCCGGAGACCTCCTGGGCGGTCAGCGTCTCGTTCTTCAGCAATCCGCTGATCAGATCGTTGCCGGGGAACTTGTGCTTGATGGAGATCAGCTTGGTCAGATAGGTGATGAGCTCCTTGGCCGCGCTCTCCCGCTGCTCGTCGGTCGAGGTGAACGTGACCAGGACGCGAGTGCGGGACTCGAAGTACTCATGGTCGGAGTACGGCACCCCCAGCAGCTCACAGATGACCAGGGACGGCACGGGCAGCGCGAACTGGGCCACCAGATCCGCGGAGTTTCTGCCCTCGAGCAGGGCGTCGATGAGCTTGTCCACGATGCGCTGGATGGCCGGCTGCATCTCCTTGATGCGCCGCACCGTGAATTCCGGGATGAGCGCCTTGCGGAACCGGCCGTGTTCCGGCGGGTCGTACGCGACGAACCAGCCGGGCACCTGGTCGGGCGGCGGCACCGTGCCGTTCTTTCCCATGCTGGGGAAGCCCTCGTGCAGGGGGTTGGAGCTGATCCGGGGATCGGTGAGCACACTGCGTACGTCTTCGTGGCGGGTGACGAGCCACACCGTGCTGCCGTTGGGCAGTGAGGACTTGACCAGCCCCTCCTGCGAGCGCAGCCCGGCGTACTCCGCCGGTGGGCAGAGACGGCCTGGCTGCCGCCTCGGAAACTCGATCGGAATTGCGTCAGCGGTTGCCATCTTCACGCTTCCCACGTAGGTGGTGTTCGGACAAGGAGTGTCGGCCGGTCGTCACTTCAGCGCGCCGCTACTTCAGCGCGGGGGAACCGAGAATCAGATCGGCCGCGGTGTTCAAACCGCCCGCCTCCCGCTGCACCTGGGCGAAGTGCCGGGCCCGCTCGTGGAACGAGGCCTCGTTCAGCACCCGCGTCAGCTTGTCGACCACATCGTCGACGTCGAAGGTCTGCGGCCGGTCAAGCGTCAGACTGACCCCGCTGTCCGCGCCGCGTACGGCCTGGTCGTAGCAGTCGATCCACAGCGGCCGGACCACCAGCGGTTTGCCGAAGTAGATGCCCTCGTGGAAGCCGTTGCCCCCGCCGTGGGTGAAGAACACCTTGACGTTCGGGTGGGCCAGCACATCGAGCTGGGACGGCACCCAGCTCTCGATCCGCAGATTGCCCGGCAGTTCGCCGTCCGGCGGCAGAAACTGCTGCTGGTCCTTGGGCAGCTTCCACAGCACATCGTGGCGCCCATCGAGCCGGCGGACCACCTCCACCAGGGAGCGCACCTGGTCGGCGGTCAGCCGGGTGACCGTACCGAAGCCCATGTAGACCACCGAGTCCCGGGCGTCGAGCCACCGGGACAGCCCGCCGTCGTCCGGTGCCTCGGGCAGTGGCGGCACGATCGCGCCCAGCAGGCGCATGTTGTCGGGGAACGGGAACGGATACTCCAGGCCGGTGACCGAGAAGCACAGGACCTGTTCGGCCAGGTCGGTCCGCGCGGTCATCTTGGCCGCCTCGGGGGCGATACCGAGGTCCTTGCGCACCTGGTTGAAGGCGCCGAGCGTCTTGAGCATGCTCGGCTTGAAGAACATCGCCACCTTGCGGATCTTGAACCAGCGATTGGCCATCCGCTGAGCGAAGGACATGTGGAGCGACAGACCGGAGTGTGCCGAGGGGAAGTTGGAGCGAAGGCTGGTCATGAAGAGGTTGCTGGGCAGGAAGGGGACGCTCAGCATGAACGGGATCTTCCTGGTGATGGCCACCTCGACACCGAAGAACGACACGCTGTCTATGATCATCAGCGCGGGCTCGACCTCATCCACCACCGCGTCCAGAGCGCGGTACTTGGGGACCCGCAGCTGCGGTTTGAAGGTGTGCTCCACGAGCGCGCGGTGGGCCTTCCACCGCGAGGGCTGAGTGACGCGCCGATACGTCTCGTCGTCCCAGGTGGGGGAGGAGAACTCGGGCACCACCTCGCCCAGGGAGGCAAAGCGCACCGGGCTGTCCTCGTTGATGCTCTCGATGTCCGCACGCCGCTTCTCGTCGGTGGCGAACCACAGATCCGGCACCCCCCGCCGCGACAACTCGGTGGCGATGGTGAACAGCGAGTTGAACAACCCGCTCTCCGGTGAACTCACAAACAGGATCGGCCGTCGGGACGAGGTCACGATCAACACCTCCGCGGGTGCGGGCTGGATGACGGGAGGCATGCCGAGCGCGTTCGCGCGTTGCAGCGCGCGAACAAGGCGATCGGTACTCGATCGGCAGCCAGGCTTCTTTGCTACCGGCACACGGTCAAAGAAATCCCCAGTAGTTGACCGACACCGGGGCGCTGAGCTGCTGGCTGACGCGCGCTGCGGCAATGACTAGGGGATTGCCAGTGGCTCGTCGCTTTCACTTCGAAACCAGGGACGCCGATTGGTTCGACGGCGCGCACTGGGAAACCGCGCACGCGGCGCTGCGCCCGTGAGCGATGTCCACGGATCCATGCCGAACTACGGAGTTGATCATGGCTACGCCCAGCGACAAGGTCGTCGAAGCGCTCCGAGCCTCCATGAAGGAGACCGAGCGGCTGCGTCGGCAGAACCAGACGCTCGTTGCCGCGGCAACGGAGCCGATCGCGATCGTGGCAATGAGCTGCCGGTTCCCGGGCGGGGTGGGTTCCCCGGAGGAGCTGTGGGAACTGGTTGCCGACGGCCGCGAGGCGATCTCCGGTTTCCCCGTCGACCGCGGCTGGGACCTGGACGCGCTGGACGCGGGTGACGGCCGTCCGGGCGCCAGCGCCACCCTGGAGGGCGGTTTCCTCGACGGTGTCGCCGACTTCGACCCCGGCTTCTTCGGGATCTCGCCACGCGACGCGCTGTCCATGGATCCGCAGCAGCGGCTGCTGCTGGAAACCTCCTGGGAGGCGGTGGAGCGGGCCGGGATCGACCCGATACGGCTGAAGGGCTCACGCACCGGGGTTTTCGTCGGCATGAGCGGCCAGGACTACTCGTATCTGACCGTGAACTCCCTGACCGACCTGGAAGGCAACGTCGGCACCGGCATGGGCGCCGGCGCCGCCTCCGGACGGCTCTCCTACACGCTCGGTCTCGAAGGCCCCGCCGTCACGGTGGACACCGCCTGCTCCTCCTCGCTGGTGGCCCTGCACCTCGCCACCCAGGCGCTGCGGTCGGGGGAGTGCTCGCTGGCGCTGGTCGGCGGTGTGACCGTGATGTCCACTCCGGGCTCGTTCATCGAGTTCAGCCGCCAGGGCGGGCTGGCCGCCGACGGCCGGTGCAAGTCGTTCGCCGAGGCGGCGGACGGTACGGGCTGGGCCGAGGGTGTCGGCGTACTGGTGGTGGAGCGGCTGACGGACGCCCGCCGCAACGGACATCAGGTGCTCGCCCTGGTACGGGGCTCGGCGATCAACCAGGACGGCGCGTCCAACGGCTTCACGGCGCCGAACGGGCCGTCGCAGCAGCGGGTGATCCGGCAGGCGCTGGAGAACGCGGGGCTGTCCGTCGCCGATGTGGACGCGGTGGAGGCACACGGCACGGGCACGAAGCTGGGCGATCCCATTGAGGCGCAGGCGCTGCTGGCCACCTATGGCCAGGAGCGCGAACAGCCGCTGTGGCTGGGGTCGGTGAAGTCGAACATCGGTCATACGCAGGCGGCGGCGGGCGTGGCCGGTGTCATCAAGATGGTCATGGCGATGCGGCACGGGGTGCTCCCGGCCACCTTGCATGTGGCGGCCCCCTCTTCGCATGTGGACTGGTCGGCGGGCGCGGTCGAGTTGCTGACCGAGGCGGTGGCCTGGCCGGACGGGGAGCGCCCGCGCCGCGCCGGGATCTCCTCGTTCGGGGTCAGCGGCACCAACGCGCACACCATCCTGGAGCAGGCCCCACCGGAAGAGTCCGAGCCCGAGCCCGAGATCGCATCCGCCGGGTGCCCCGCCGTGGTGCCGTGGGTGCTGTCCGGTAGAACCGAACCCGCGCTGCGCGCCCAGGCGGCCCGTCTCGTGTCCTTCCTCGACGGCGCCACGTCCAGCGCGCCGCGGACGGACGCGCTGGACGTGGCGCTGTCGCTGGCCACCACCCGGTCGGGCTTCGAGCACCGGCTGGCGGTGCTGGCCGAGGACGCTGTGGGCCTCCGTGCGCAGCTGGGCTCCTGGCTCTCCGGGCGGACCACGGCGGGTGCGCTCCAGGGGGTGGCCCGGCCGGACGGCGGGCTCGGGGTGCTGTTCTCCGGCCAGGGTGCCCAACAGCCGGGCATGGGGCGGGAGTTGTACGCACGCTTCCCGGCGTTCGCCGAAGCGTTCGACGCGGTGTGCGAGCACCTGGACGAGCGGTTGGAACGCCCGTTGCGGGAGGTGGTGTTCGCCGAGCCCGGGTCGCCGGAGGCGGCGCTGCTGGACGAGACGGGATGGACACAGCCCGCGCTGTTCGCCATCGAGGTGGCGCTGTTCCGGCTGGTCGAGTCGTGGGGCGTCCGGCCGGACACTCTGGCGGGGCATTCGATCGGTGAGATCGCGGCGGCACATGTGGCCGGGGTGTTCTCGCTGGCGGACGCGTGCACGTTGGTGGCGGCGCGAGCCCGGCTGATGCAGGAGTTGCCGTCCGGTGGGGCGATGGTGTCGCTGCAGGCCGCCGAGGACGAGGTCGTCCCGTATCTGGGTGAGCGGGTGTCGATCGCCGCGCTCAACGGACCGCGCTCGGTGGTGATCGCCGGGGATGAGGCCGCGGTGCTGGAGATCGTGGCGCGGTTCGAGGAGCAGGGCCGCAAGACCCGCCGCCTGCGGGTGTCGCATGCGTTCCATTCGCCGTTGATGGACCCGATGCTGGCCGAGTACGACGAGGTCGCGCGTGGGATCTCGTACGAGGCGCCACAGATCCCGTTCGTATCGAACGTGACCGGCGAACCGGCCACGGCCGAGCTGGTGTGTTCCCCCGAGTACTGGGTGCGGCACGTCCGGGAGCCGGTGCGGTTCGCCGACGCGGTGAGGGTAATGAGCGCGGCCGGTGCGTCCGCCTTCCTCGAGGTCGGCCCCGACGGCGTGCTGTCCGCCATGGCCCAGGAGACACTGGGTGGTCGGCCCACCGCCCCAGCCCTCGTCCCCGCGCTCCGCAAGGACCGGACCGAAGAGGAGACTCTGACCGAGGCGGTGGCTCGGCTGCACATCGTTGGGGTTCGTCTGGACTGGACGGCGTTCTTCGCCGGGTCCGGGGCGCGGCGCGTGGATCTGCCGACCTACGCGTTTCAGCACGAGCGGTACTGGCCCGAGGCCGCCGTGGCCGCACCGGGCGGTGCGGCGGATCCGGTGGACGCGGAGTTCTGGGCCGCGGTGGAGCGGGAAGACCTCAGCGCGTTGGCGGCCGACCTGGATGTCGACCTGGATGTCGACGGCGCGGCGCTGGAATCCCTGGTACCGGCGTTGTCGTCGTGGCGTCGCCAGCGGCGGGAGCGGTCGGTCCTGGACGGGTGGCGACACCGCGTCACCTGGAAGCCGCTGACTGGCGTGCCCGAGGGCGTGGTGTCGGGCACCTGGCTGGCCGTAGTGCCGGAGGGGCTGGCGGAGGACCCGTGGGTGTGCTCGGTGGCCGCCGCGCTGGGCGCGGGGGCGGTGCGGTTGGAGGTCGGTGACACGGACCGTACGGCCCTGGCCGCGCGGTTGCGCGAGGTCGTGGCGGACGCCGGGCCGCCCGCGGGCGTGGTGTCGCTGCTGGCGCTGCTGGAGTCGGCGACGGCGGAGCGTCCGGCCGTACCCGAGGGCGTCGCGCTGACGACGTCGCTGCTGCAGGCGCTGGGCGACGCGGGCGTTGACGCGCCGGTGTGGGCGGTCACCCGGGGCGCGGTGTCGGTGGGGCGTTCGGAGCGGGTGACGAATGCGGTCCAGGCCGCCGTGTGGGGCCTTGGTCGCGTTGCGGCGCTGGAGTACCCCCAGCGCTGGGGTGGTCTGGTCGATCTGCCGGAGGCCGTGGACGGGCGGGTGGCATCGCGGTTCGCCGCGGCGCTGGCCGGGTTCGAGGGCGAGGACCAGATCGCGGTCCGGAGGTCCGGAGTGTTCGGCCGCCGACTTGTCGCGGCGCCGGCCGGGATTGGGGCGGGGGCCTGGGAGCCGTCGGGCACGGTGTTGGTGACCGGCGGTACGGGGGTGTTGGGCGGCCATGTCGCCCGCTGGCTGGCGCGCAGTGGCGCCGAACACCTGGTGCTGGCCAGTCGCAGCGGCGAAAAGGCCCCGGGCGCCGACGAGTTGCGGTCCGAGCTGGTGGCCCTGGGCGCTCGGGTCTCGGTGGTGGCGTGCGATGTGGCCGATCGGGACGAGGTGGCGGCCGTGCTGGCCGCCGTTCCCGACGACTGCCCGCTGACAGGTGTGGTGCATGCGGCGGGTGTGCTGGACGACGGAGTGCTGGAAGGGCTGACGCCGGAGCGGTTCGAGGCGGTGTTCCGGTCCAAGGTGCGGTCCGCCCTCGTCCTGGACGAGCTGACCCGGGACGTGGACCTCGCGGTGTTCGCGCTGTTCTCGTCGGCGGCGGGCGCGCTGGGCAACCCGGGACAGGGGAACTACGCCGCCGCGAACGCGGTGCTGGACGCGCTGGCGGAGCGGCGCCGCGCTCAGGGCCTGCCCGCCACCTCCGTGGCCTGGGGCGCCTGGGCCGGTGGCGGCATGGCCGGGGACGGCCGGGGCGACGCCCTTACGCGGCGTACCGGCACCTCGGCCCTGGAACCCGAGATGGCGATCTCCGCATTGAGCCGGGCCGTCGTCGGGCAGGACGCGGTCGTCGTCATCGCCGACATTCAGCGGCCCGAGTTTCTGCGCGTGTTCGCCGGCGTACGTCCCAGCCCGGTCCTGTCCGACCTGCCCGGCTATCGCGAGCTCGCCGAGGCGGGAACCGCCGGCAGCCGGGAGATCGCACAGGCCGCGTCCGCCCTCGTGGAGCGGCTGTCCGGGCTGGCCGCGTCGGATCGCCCCGCAGCCGTACTGAACCTGGTCCGCAGCGAGGTCGCCGCGGTGCTCAGGCACTCCGGCGTGGCGGCGATCGAGCCCGACCGGGCGTTCAAGGACCTGGGCTTCGACTCGCTGACCGCGATCGAGCTGCGCAACCAGTTCGCCACCGTGACCGGGCTCAGCCTGCCCGCCACCTTGGTGTTCGACCACCCAACCCCCGCCGTCCTCGCGGACTTCCTGGTGGCCGAGTTGACGGGAGACCGCGACGAGGGGCCCGGCCCGGCGGTCGCCGCGGCCGACGTCGCCGACGACCCGGTCGTGATCGTCGGGATGAGCTGCCGCTTTCCGGGTGATGTGCGATCCCCCGAGGATCTGTGGCGACTGGTCGCCGAGGGGCAGGACGCGATTTCCGGCTTCCCGACCGATCGTGGCTGGGACCTCGACGGACTCTCCGGCGGCGGTTCCGGGAGCAGCGACACCGCCAAGGGAGGCTTCCTCTACGACGCGGCCGGGTTCGACGCCGACTTCTTCGGGATCTCCCCGCGTGAGGCGATGGCCATGGATCCCCAGCAGCGACTGCTGCTGGAGTCCGCGTGGGAGGCGTTCGAGCGCACCGGAATCGACCCGGTATCGCTCCGCGGCGGCCAGGTCGGAGTGTTCGTCGGGACGAACGGCCAGGACTACTCGGACCTGGTCAGGACGGCGAACTCCGATATGTCGGGGCACACCGGTACGGGCATCGCGGCGAGCGTGGCGTCCGGCCGGCTCTCCTACACACTCGGCCTCGAGGGTCCCGCGATGACGGTCGACACGGCCTGCTCGGCGTCACTGGTGGCGCTGCACCTGGCGGCGCAGGCGCTGCGATCGGCGGAGTGCTCACTCGCCCTGGCGGGCGGTGTGACGGTGATGTCCACCCCGGGCGGGTTCGTGGGCTTCAGCGGGCAGAGCGGACTGGCCCCGGACGGTCGCTGCAAGGCGTTCGCGGATGCGGCGGACGGCACGGGGTGGTCCGAGGGCGTGGGGCTGCTGGTGCTGGAGCGGTTGTCGGACGCCCGGCGCAACGGCCACGACGTGTTGGCTGTAGTACGCGGTTCGGCGGTGAATCAGGACGGTGCGTCCAATGGGCTCACGGCGCCGAACGGTCCGTCGCAGCAGCGGGTGATCCGTGCCGCGTTGGCGAGCGCAGGTCTCTCCCCGGTGGATGTGGACGCGGTGGAGGCGCACGGTACGGGGACCACGCTGGGCGATCCGATCGAGGCGCAGGCGTTGCTGGCCACCTACGGGCAGGGGCGGGAGCGGCCGCTGTGGCTGGGGTCGGTGAAGTCGAACATCGGTCATACGCAGGCCGCGGCGGGCGTGGCCGGTGTGATCAAGATGGTGATGGCGATGCGGCACGGGATGTTGCCGCGCACACTGCATGTGGATGAGCCGTCGTCGCATGTGGACTGGTCGGCGGGTGCGGTCGAGCTGTTGCGGGAGCCGGCCGAGTGGCGGGAGGCCGGCGGGCCCCGCCGGGCGGGTGTCTCGTCGTTCGGGATCAGCGGTACCAACGCACACATCATTCTCGAGCAGGGTCCGGCGCCTGTGGTGTCCGAGACCGTGCCGGTGGTCGCGGGGCCGGTGGACGCGCGGCCGGTGCCGTGGCCGGTGTCGGCGAAGAGTGCGGAGGCGCTGGCGGCGCAGCTGGACCGGCTGCGGGAATGGGCCGATGAGAACCCCGGCCCGGCGCCGTTGGATGTGGGCTACTCGCTGGCCACGGGCCGGTCGCTGTTCGAGCACCGCGCCGTGCTGCTGGCCGACATCGGTGATGACGACGACCCGGTGGAGATCGCCCGTGACGGGGCGAGGAGCGGCGTCAAACTCGGGGTGCTGTTCTCCGGCCAGGGCAGCCAACGCGCCGGTATGGGACGGGAGTTGTACGGTTGCTTCCCGGAGTTCGCCGAAGCCCTCGACGCGGTGTGTGCGCATCTGGACCGGGAACTGGACCGCCCGCTGCGGGACGTGCTCTTCGCCGAGCCCGGTTCGGCCGACGCGGCACTGCTGGACGAGACGGGATGGACGCAGCCCGCGCTGTTCGCGGTCGAGGTGGCGCTGTTCCGGCTGCTGGAGTCCTGGGGTGTCCGGCCGGACCATCTCGCCGGGCATTCGATCGGCGAGGTCGTGGCCGCGCATGTGGCAGGGGTGTTCTCGCTGGCGGACGCCTGCACGCTGGTGGCCGCCCGGGCCCGGCTGATGCAGGAGCTGCCGTACGGCGGGGCGATGATGTCCGTACAGGCGACCGAGGACGAGGTCGTCCCGCACCTGGGCGAGCGGGTGTCGATCGCCGCGCTCAACGGACCGCGCTCGGTGGTGATCGCCGGTGAAGAGCCCCAGGTGGATCAGGTCGCGGCCCGCCTCGAGGCCGAGGGCCGCAAGACGAAGCGGCTGGCCGTCAGCCACGCCTTCCACTCTCCTTTGATGGACCCGATGCTGGCGGACTTCCGGCACGTGGTGGCACGTCTGTCGCCCCAGGAGCCGGCCATCCCCGTCGTGTCCAATCTGACCGGCCGCCTCGCCACGGCGGAGGAGCTGCTGTCGCCGGAGTACTGGGTGCGGCACGTACGGGAGTCGGTGCGGTTCGCCGACGGCCTGCGGACGTTGACCGAGGAAGGTGTTTCCGTACTGGTCGAACTGGGCCCGGACGGCGTGCTGTCGGCGATGGCCCAGGAGTCGGTGCCCGAGGATGCCGTGGTGGTCCCGGCGCTGCGCAAGGACCGGGATGAGCGGTCCGCCTTGGTGGCGGCACTGGCCCGGCTGCATGTGACGGGTGTCGGCGTGAACTGGTCCGCGTTCTTCGCCGGAACCGGTGCGCGCCGGGTCGACCTGCCCACGTATGCCTTCCAGCACCAGCGGTTCTGGCCGTCCGCCTCGGTGAGCGCGGCGGACCTGACCGGTGCGGGACTGGAGCCGGCCGGACACCCGCTGCTGGGCGCCGCCATGACGGTGGCGGCCTCCGAGGAGCTGGTCCTGACCGGCACGCTGTCCCTGACCACCCACCCCTGGCTGGCCGACTACGTGGTGGGCGAGCAGGTGTGCTTCCCCGGCACCGGCTTCCTGGAACTGGTGGTCCGCGCCGCCGACCAGGCCGGATGCGATCGGATCGAGGACCTGTCCCTGACCACCCCCCTGGTACTGGCCGAGCGGGGCGGGGCGCGGGTGCAGCTCTGGGTGGGGAGCCGGGACAACCTCGGACACCGGGAACTGCGGTTCCACTCGTGCCCCGCCGACGGCCCCGGGCAGGAGTGGACCCTGCACGCCACGGGAGTCCTCACGGAGGGCGCGGAGGTCGCCGACTTCGATACGGCGGCATGGCCGCCGCACGGGGCGACCACGATGGACCTGGACGGCCTGTACGAACACCACGAACGGGCCGGGCTGGCCTACGGACCGGCCTTCCGCGGACTGCGGGCGGTCTGGACGCGCGGTGCGGAGGTCTTCGCCGAAGTCGCCCTGCCCGAGGACGTACGGGACGCGGAAACCTTCGGTGTGCACCCGGCGCTGCTCGACGCCGCACTCCACGCGGCCGTGTTCACGGATGCCGACGGCGGCGAACCGGGCCTGCTGCCGTCCACCTGGAGCGGAGTGTCGCTGCATGCCTCGGGGGCATCGACGCTGCGAATCAGGCTGACCAGGAGCGGCCCGGACACGGTCGCGCTGAGCGCCGTCGATGTGCAGGGCGCACCGGTGATCTCGGTGGGCTCGCTGGCACTGCGGGCGGCATCGACGCGGACGGTTGCGACGACGGGCCGCGACGAGCTGAACTCGCTGTTCCGGGTCGAGTGGGTGCCCCGGCAGCTGGACGGCGCGGCCGGGGCCGCCGAGTGGGCGGTGCTCGGCACGGACGCGTGGGATCTGGCTGCGGTACTGGAATCCGCGGGCGTCACCCGGGACACCACGCCGGTACGGGCGTTGGCCGACCTCGCCGGGCCCGAAGGCGCCGCGGTCCCCCAGGTCGTGGTCGCCCCGCTCATGGGCGAACCGCTCATGGGCGACGACCCCGCTCGTGGCCCCGAGTCGGTGCGCGAACTGACACACCGCGCGCTGGAGCTGTTGCGGGACTGGCTGGCCGAGGAGCGGTTCGCCCGGTCGCGCCTGGTGTTCGTCACCCGGGGAGCGGTGGCCGACGCGGACCAGGACATCACCGACCTGGCGGCCGCGGCGGTGTGGGGCCTCGTACGGTCCGCCCAGTCGGAGAACCCCGGCCGGTTCCTGCTGGTTGACCTGGACGACTCGGCGGAGTCCGCGGCCGTGCTGCCCGCGCTCCCCGGGCTGCTTGACGCCGAGGAGCCGCAGGCAGTCGTCCGCGCGGGCGCGGTACGTGTCGCTCGTATGACGCAGCTGGCCTCGTCCGACAGCCTGGTGCCGCCGACCGGTGCGCCGTGGCGGCTGGACATCCGCGCGAAGGACAGCCTGGACACCGACGAGAATGGCAGCCTGGACGGGCTGACGCTCGCCGCGTGCCCGGAGACGCTCGAGCCACTGACGGACCGCGAGGTGCGGGTGGCCGTACGTGCCGCCGGGGTGAACTTCCGCGACGTCCTGGGCGCGCTCGGCGGGAACCCGGGCGGAGCCGGGCCGCTCGGCTCCGAGGCCGCAGGTGTGGTCGAGGCGATCGGCCCCGAGGTGACCGGGCTCCGGCCGGGCGACCGGGTGATGGGTCTGCTCTCCGGCGGATTCGGCCCCGTGGGGGTGACGGACGAACGGCTCCTCACCCGCGTACCCGACGGCTGGACGTGGGAGACCGCCGCCTCGGTGCCGCTGGCGTTCCTGACCGCGTACTACGCACTGGTGGAACTCGCCGGTCTGCGAGCCGGGGAGAAGGTGCTGATTCACGCGGGCGCGGGTGGCGTCGGTATGGCGGCGATCCGACTGGCCCGCCATCTGGGCGCGGACGTGTTCGCCACCGCGAGCGAGGGCAAGTGGGACGCCCTGCGGTCGCTGGGCGTGGCGGAGGATCACATCGCCTCCTCGCGCACCACGGAGTTCGAGCCGAGGTTCGCCGCTGCCACGGACGGGGGCGGGGTGGATGTCGTACTCAACGCCCTGTCGGGGGAGTACGTCGACGCCTCGCTGCGCCTGCTGGCGCCGGGCGGCCGGTTCCTGGAGCTGGACAACCTGGATGAGGCGAACATCCGCGACCCACAAGCGCTGCCGGAGTGCCACTACCAGCCGTTCGACCTGGGGCTGGTGGACCACGAGCACATCCAGCGGATGCTCGTCGAGTTGGTGCGGCTGTTCCGCGACGGTTCTCTGCGGCCGCTTCCGGTGCGTACCTGGGATGTGCGCCGGGCCCGCGATGCGTTCCGGCACATGAGCCTGGCCCGGCACATCGGCAAAGTCGTCCTGACCACGCCCCGCCGATGGGACGCCGAGGGCACCGTACTGATCACCGGGGGCACCGGCGGGCTCGGTGCCGAGCTGGCCCGGCATCTGGTCACCCGACGCGGCCACCGACACCTGCTGCTGGCCGGCAGGCGCGGCCTCGACGCCCCCGGCGCCGTGGAGTTGCGGGACGAGCTGATCGCATACGGTGCCGAGGTCACCGTGACCGCCTGTGACCTCTCCGAACGAGCTGCCACCGCCGAACTGCTCGCCGCCGTCCCGGCCGGACACCCGCTCACCGCGGTGGTACACACCGCGGGCGTACTGGACGACGGAGTCATCGGATCGCTGACCCCGGAACGACTGGACACGGTACTGCGGCCGAAGGTCGACGCCGCATGGCATCTGCACGAACTCACGCGTGACCTCGACGTGGCCGCATTCGTCTGCTACTCCTCGGTGTCCGGTGTGATGGGCACTGCGGGCCAGGCCAACTACGCGGCGGGCAACGTCTTCCTGGACGCCCTGGCTCAGCACCGGCGTGCCCACGGCCTCCCCGCGATCTCCCTCGCCTGGGGAGCCTGGGCGCAGGGCACGGGCATGACCAGCACCCTGAGCGACGACGAGATGCGCCGGATCAGCGAAGCGGGCATGCCACCGCTCTCGGTCGAGCGCGGACTGGCGTTGTTCGACGCCGCCACCGCCTGTGACGAGGCACTGGTCCTGCCGCTCGGGATCGGAAACGGCGCGCTGCGGCTGCCCGGCGGTGTCCCCGCCATCCTGCGCGGACTGGTACGGCCCGGTCGTCGTAAGGCCGCGGGTGGTGTCACGGAGTTGTCCCGGGCGGGCCTCGCCGAGCGGCTGGCCGGGCTGCCGGAGGACGAGCGGTCGCGGTTCCTGGTCGACCTGGTGCGTACGGAGGTTGCCCAGGTGCTGCGGTACTCCAGGACGGCGGCCATCGGCGCCGACCGGGCGTTCAAGGATCTGGGCTTCGACTCATTGACCGCGATCGAGCTGCGCAATCAGCTCGCGGCGACGACCGGTCTCAGCCTGCCGTCCACGCTGGTGTTCGACCACCCGACGCCCGCGGCGCTGGCACAACTCCTGCTGACCGAGCTCATGGGCACGCGGACCGAGACCGCTCTCCCGGCGTTGCCGGCCGTCCCCATGGACGACCCGATCGTCATCGTCGGGATGAGCTGCCGGTTCCCCGGCGGTGTGCGCTCTCCCGAGCAGCTGTGGGACCTGGTCGCCGACGGCCGCGACGCGATCTCGGCCTTCCCCACCGACCGCGGCTGGGACCTCGGCATACTCGCCGACGACCCCGACGGGCGGGGCGGCGGGGCCGTCCGCGAGGGCGGGTTCGTCTACGACGCGGCGGAGTTCGACGCGGGCTTCTTCGGGATCTCACCGCGTGAGGCGCTGGCGATGGATCCGCAGCAGCGGCTGCTGCTGGAGGCCGCGTGGGAGGCGTTCGAGCGCACCGGGATCGACCCCGTGTCGCTCCGAAGCAGCCGGACCGGTGTGTTCGTCGGCACGAACGGCCAGGACTATTCGACTCTGGTCATGAACGCCGGGGAGGAGCTGGCCGGGCACGCCGGTACAGGGCTCGCCGCGAGCGTGGCGTCCGGACGTCTGTCCTACACGCTGGCCCTGGAAGGCCCGGCGATGACGGTGGACACCGCGTGTTCTTCCTCGCTGGTGGCGTTGCACCTGGCGGCCCAGGCGCTGCGGTCGGGGGAGTGTTCACTGGCCCTGGCGGGCGGTGTGACGGTGATGTCCACCTCGGTGGGATTCGCCGGGTTCAGCCGCCAGGGTGGGCTGGCGCCGGACGGCCGGTGCAAGGCATTCGCCGATGCGGCGGACGGTACGGGCTGGTCCGAGGGTGTCGGCATGCTCGTGGTGGAACGGCTGTCGGACGCCCGGCGCAACGGCCACGAGGTGCTGGCGGTGGTGCGGGGCTCGGCGATCAACCAGGACGGCGCGTCCAATGGACTCACGGCGCCGAACGGGCCGTCGCAGCAGCGGGTGATCCGGCAGGCGCTGGCGAGCGCGGGGCTGTCCACGTCGGATGTGGACGCGGTGGAGGCGCACGGTACGGGGACCCGGCTGGGCGATCCGATCGAGGCGCAGGCGCTGCTGGCCACGTACGGCCAGGAGCGCGAACAGCCGCTGTGGCTGGGGTCGGTGAAGTCGAACCTCGGCCATACGCAGGCGGCGGCGGGTGTCGCCGGTGTGATCAAGATGGTCATGGCGATGCGGCACGGGGTGCTGCCCCCGACGCTGCATGTGGATGCGCCGACGTCACATGTGGACTGGTCCGCCGGCGCGGTCGAGCTGCTGGCCGAGCCCACCCCGTGGCCGGAGGCCGATCGGCCGCGTCGGGCGGGTGTCTCGTCGTTCGGGATCAGCGGCACCAACGCCCACATCATCCTTGAGCAAGGCCCGGCACCCGCGGCGCCCGAGGGCTCTTCCGCGGCTCCCGGCCTGGTGCCGTGGCTGGTGTCGGGCAAGAACGAGCCCTCGTTGCGAGCCCAGACCGACCAGCTCATGTCGTTCGTCGACACGAACCCCGGTCTGGCGCCGGTGGATGTGGGCTTCTCGCTGGCGACGAGCCGGTCGGTGTTCGAGCACCGTGCGGTGCTGCTGGCCGACGGGGAAGGCGTGGCGGCGGTTGCCGAGGGCGCCGCCGACATCGAGCCCACGGTGGCGTTCCTGTTCTCGGGACAGGGCAGTCAGCGGCTGGGGATGGGCCGCGAGCTGTACGGGCGGTTCCCGGTGTTCGCCGATGCGCTGGACGGGGTGTGTGCGCAGTTGGACGCGCACATGGACCGGCCGCTGCGCGATGTGCTGTTCGCGGAGACGGGCTCGGCCGACGCCGAGTTGCTTGACCGGACGGTGTTCACACAGCCCGCGTTGTTCGCTATCGAGGTGGCGTTGTTCCGGCTGCTGGAGTCGTGGGGTGTTCGGCCGGACTGTCTGGCGGGTCATTCGATCGGTGAGATCGCGGCGGCGCATGTGGCGGGGGTGTTCTCGCTGGCGGACGCGTGCACGTTGGTGGCGGCGCGGGGCCGGTTGATGCAGGAGTTGCCGTCGGGCGGGGCGATGGTGTCGCTGCAGGCCGCGGAGGACGAGGTGAGTCCGTATCTGACCCGTCGGGTGTCGATCGCCGCGGTCAATGGACCGCGCTCGGTGGTGATCGCCGGGGACGAAACCGCGGTGTCGGAGGTCGCGGCCCGGTTCGCGGAGGAGGGGCACGGGACCAGGCGGCTGCGGGTGTCGCATGCGTTTCACTCGCCGTTGATGGAGCCGATGCTGGACGGGTTCCGGCGGGTGGTGGAGGAGCTGTCCATCGAGGCTCCGCGGATCCCGCTGGTGTCGAATGTGACGGGTGAGATGACGTCGGCGGAGTCGGTGTGCTCGCCGGAGTACTGGGTGCGCCATGTGCGGGAGGCGGTGCGGTTCGCCGACGGGGTGGCCGCACTCAGCGCGGCCGGGGTGACCGCGTTCCTGGAGGTCGGCCCCGACGGAGTGCTGTCCGCCATGGCCCAGGACAGCCTGCCCGAGCCGTCCGCCGACACCGTCGTGATCCCGGCGCTGCGCAAGGACCAGGAAGAGGAGAGGGCGCTGCTCACCGCGCTGGCCCGACTGCACGTCATCGGTGTGCGGGTCGACTGGCAGGCGCTGTTCGCCGGAACGGGTGCTCGACGGGTGGACCTGCCCACCTACGCCTTCCAGCGCCGGCGCTACTGGCCGGCGACCTCGCTCCGTACGGGAGATGCCTCGGGTCTTGGCCTGGTCTCCGCGCTCCATCCCCTGTTGGGCGCGGCGGTGGAGCTGGCCGATGCCGGCGGTCTGCTGTTCACCGGTCGTCTGTCCGTGGCCACTCACCCGTGGCTGGCCGATCACGCGGCCGGCGGTGTGGTGCTGTTCCCCGGCACCGGCTTCCTGGAGCTGGCCATTCGCGCCGGTGACCAGGTCGGCTGCGGTTCGGTGGAGGAACTCACCCTGGCGACGCCTTTGGTGGTGCCCGAGCGGGATGCGGTGGCGGTACAGCTGCGAGTGGGCGAGCTGGACGACTCGGGACGCCGCAGTCTGACGGTGCACTCCCGTCCCGCCGATGTCGCGGAGGGGCCCTGGGTACGGCATGCCACGGGCGTGCTCGCGGCCGGGGAGCGCCGGGCGGAGTCCCGTGGCGCGGTGTGGCCGCCTGAGGGAGCGACCGAGGTCGATCTTGAGGGGTTCTACGAGCGGTTCGCGGAGGGCGGTTTCGCCTACGGGCCGGTGTTCCAGGGGCTGCGGGCGGTGTGGCGGCGCGGGGACGAGGTCTTCGCCGAGGTCGCCCTGGACGAGCAAGTGACCGATGCCGAATCCTTCGGCGTGCATCCCGCGCTGCTGGACGCCGCGCTGCACGCGGCGTTGTTCGTGGACCTGGATGCGAGCGCGGCCGGCCGGTTGCCGTTCTCCTGGAACGGGGTCTGTCTGCATGCCGGTGGCGCGTCGACGCTGCGGGTACGGCTGACCAAGGCCGGTGCGGAATCGGTGTCGCTGCTGGCGCTCGACCCGGCCGGGGACCCGGTTGTGTCGGTCGATTCGCTCGTGCTGCGGGCGGTGTCCACCGAACACATGGCCACCGCTTCCGCACGTCGCCACGATTCGCTGTTCCAACTGGAATGGACACCCTTGCCGGTGCCCGGGTCCGCCCATGGCACCGAGGATGCACCTGACGCCGTGGTGGTCCCGATCGACGGACGTGCCCACGGCGACGAGGCGGGCCCGGACACGGTGGCCGACACGGCGCGAGCACTCACCTCCAAGGCGCTGCGGCTGATTCAGGACTGGTCTCCCGACGACCGGTCGGCCCGGTCCCGCCTCGTGTTCGTGACCCGGGGCGCGGTCGCGGCGGAGGACGGGGACGAGGTCCTCGACCTTGGCGCCGCCGCGGTGTGGGGCCTGGTGCGGGCGGCGCAGGTGGAGAACCCTGACCAATTCGTGCTGATCGACCTCGACGAGAAGGAGGACGCCGCCGCGGCGATCCCCGCCGTGCTCGCTTCCGGAGAGCCACAGGCGGTCATCCGTGACGGCGCCGTCCGGGTCGGACGACTGGGCCGCGCGGTCACCGGGGAGCTCGAGCCGCGACAGTGGGATCCGGCGGGGACGGTCCTGATCACTGGTGGTACGGGCGGTCTGGGACGTCTGCTCGCACGGCACCTGGTGGCCGAGCACGGTGTGCGGCATCTGCTGCTGGCCAGCAGGCGCGGTGGCGAGAGTGACGCGGTCGTCGAGATGGTCGCCGAACTGACCGCGCACGGAGCCGAGGTCCGGGTCGTCGCATGCGACGTCGCGAACCGGGCCGCCGTATCGGAATTGCTCGCGGGGATCCCCGAGGAGCATCCGCTCACCGCGGTCGTCCACACCGCCGGTGTCCTGGACGACGGTGTGATCGGTTCGCTGACCCCGGACCGGCTGGACACCGTCTTCCGGCCCAAGGTGGACGCCGCGTGGCAGCTGCACGATCTCACCCAGGACATGAATCTCGCGGCGTTCGTGGTGTTCTCGTCGGTCACGGGCATCGTCGGCGGCGCCGGGCAGGCCAACTACGCCGCGGCGAACAGCTTCCTGGACGGCCTGGCCCAATACCGGCGAGCACATGGTCTCGCCGCGACGTCCTTGGCGTGGGGCCCATGGGAACAGAGCGCGGGAATGACCGGCGAGCTCGGCGAAGCGGACGTCAAACGGATGGCCCGGGGCGGAATGTCGCCGCTGCCCGCCGAGCAGGGCCTGGCCCTGTTCGACACCGCGTGCTCGCTGGGGCAAGCACTGCTGGTGCCCGCCCGCGTCGATGTGGCCGCGCTGCGGGCCCGGCGTGAGGTGCCATGGCTGGTGCGCTCCGACGCCGACCGGACCCCGCGCCGCCACGCCGCCGCAGGCGACCCGGCCGCGGCGGCCACACTCACCCAGCGGCTGACGGAGCTGCGCCCGGCGGACCGGGTCCGTGCCGTGGTGGACCTGGTGAGCACGGAGGTGGCCTCGGTTCTCGGGCACGAGTCGCCGGAAGCGGTGGAAGTCCGACATGAGTTCCGTGAGCTGGGCTTCGACTCGCTGACCGCGGTGGAGCTCCGTAACCAGCTGGCCAACGCCACCGGACTGCGCCTGCCGTCCACCCTCGTGTTCGACTACCCCACACCGCTGGCGCTGGCCGAACACCTGGTGGCGGAACTCGTCGGCACCGACAGCGGCCCGCTCGCGCCGGCGCCGCCCCGTACGCCCGTCGACGAGGACCCGATCGCGATCGTGTCCATGGCCTGCCGCTACCCCGGTGGTGTGGATTCCGCGGAGGGCCTGTGGCAGCTGGTGAGTGACGGACTGGACGGCATCTCCGGATTCCCGACCACGCGGGGATGGGATCTGGACGCGCTCTACGACCCGGATCGGAACACTCGCGGCAACACGAGCTATGTGCGTGAGGGCGGGTTCCTGCACGAGGCGGGCGAGTTCGACGCGGGCTTCTTCGGGATTTCGCCGCGTGAGGCGCTGGCGATGGATCCGCAGCAGCGGCTGTTGCTGGAGACCTCGTGGGAGGCGATCGAGCGGGCCGGAATCGACCCCCTGACGCTGCGCGGCAGCCGGACCGGTGTCTTCGCCGGAGTGATGTACCACGACTACGGCTCCGGCGCGGAATTCCCGGAGGAGGTGATGAGCTTCGTCGGGACCGGTACGGCGGGCAGCGTGATGTCGGGCCGGGTCGCCTACGCCCTCGGCCTGGAGGGCCCGGCGGTGACGGTCGATACCGCGTGCTCCTCGTCGCTGGTGGCCATGCACTGGGCGGCTCAGGCGCTGCGGGCCGGCGAATGCGCCCTGGCGCTGGCCGGGGGTGTGACGGTCATGGCCACTCCGGGGCCCTTTGTGGACTTCAGCGCCCAGGGCGGCCTGGCGGCAGATGGCCGGTGCAAGTCCTTCTCGGAGAGTGCTGACGGGGTGGGCTGGTCCGAGGGTGTAGGGATGCTGGTGCTGGAGCGGCTGTCGGACGCCCAGCGCAACGGCCATGAGGTGCTGGCCATCTTGCGGGGCTCGGCGGTGAACCAGGACGGTGCCTCGAACGGGCTCACGGCGCCGAACGGCCCGTCCCAACAGCGCGTCATCAAGCAGGCCCTGGCCGACGCCGGTTTCTCGCCCATCGATATCGACGCAGTGGAAGGACACGGAACCGGCACCACGCTGGGCGACCCCATCGAAGCCGAAGCGCTGCTGGCGACGTATGGCCGGGATCGGGACGCGGAGCGTCCGTTGTGGCTGGGGTCGGTGAAGTCGAATATCGGGCATACGCAGGCGGCGGCGGGTGTGGCCGGCGTGATCAAGATGGTCATGGCGCTGCGATACGGCACGCTGCCCGCCACCCTGCACCTCGACGAGCCGACCTCGCATGTGGACTGGTCGTCCGGCGCTGTCAGGCTGCTGACCGCACCGGTGGAGTGGCCGGAGGGCAGCCGCCCCAGGCGAGCGGCGGTGTCGTCGTTCGGGATCAGCGGCACCAACGCGCACACCATCTTGGAGCAGGCGCCGCCGGCGGCTGCCGGAGCCGAGGACGACACACCGGATGCGGCGCCCGGCGTCGTGCCGGTGGCGGTGTCGGGCAAGACGGCGGAGGCGCTGCAGGCCCAGGCGGCGCGGATGCTCTCGCACCTGGAGCGGAATCCGGGGCTGACCCCTGCCGACCTCGCGTTGTCCCTGCTGACCACGCGGTCGGCGTTCGAGCGGCGCGGAGTGGTGTTGTCCGGGGACCGTGGTGAGGCCATGGAGGGGCTGCGTGCCCTCGCCGTGGGCGGTGCGGCTGCCGGTGTGGTGCAGGACGTGGCCCGGGAGGACCGGGTGGTGGCGTTCCTGTTCTCGGGGCAGGGAAGTCAGCGGGCGGGGATGGGCCGGGAGTTGTACGGGCGGTTCCCGGTGTTCGCGGAGGCTCTGGATGAGGTGTGTGCGCATCTGGACCGGGAGTTGGACCGGCCGTTGCGGGAGGTGATGTTCGCCGAGCCCGGGTCCGTCGAGGCGGAGCTGTTGGACGAGACGGGGTGGACGCAGCCCGCGTTGTTCGCCATTGAGGTGGCGTTGTTCCGGCTGGTGGAGTCGTGGGGTGTCCGGCCGGACTGTCTGGCGGGTCATTCGGTCGGTGAGATCGCGGCGGCGCATGTGGCGGGGGTGTTCTCGCTGGCGGACGCGTGTGCGCTGGTGGCGGCGCGGGCCCGGCTGATGCAGGAGTTGCCGTCGGGCGGTGCGATGGTGTCGCTGCAGGCCACCGAGGACGAGGTCGCTCCGTATCTGACGGCCGGGGTGTCGATCGCGGCGGTCAACGGGCCGAGTTCGGTGGTGGTCGCCGGTGAGGAGGCCGCGGTGCTGGAGGTGGCGGCCAGGTATGAGGAGTTGGGGCGGAAGACTAGGCGTTTGCGAGTCTCGCATGCGTTTCACTCAGTCTTGATGGATGCGATGGTGGCGGAGTTCGGGCGGGTGGCCCGGGACATCTCCTATGAGGCCCCGGCGATTCCGTTCGTGTCGAATCTGACGGGTGAGTTGGCCGGCCCGGAGCTGGTGTGCTCGGCCGAGTACTGGGTGCGCCATGTTCGGGAGACGGTCCGTTTCGCCGCCGGCATGCGGTGGCTGGACGAACGTGGGGTGACCACGTATCTGGAGCTGGGCCCGAATGGGGTGCTCTCCGCGATGGCACAGGAGAGCCTGTCCGAGAAGTCGGCCGCCACCGCTGTTCTCGTCCCGGCCCTGCGCAAGGATCTGGACGAGGAGCGCGCGCTGGTCACGGCGCTGGCCCGGTTGCACTCTCATGGCGTGGCTGTCGAGTGGCAGCGGTTCTTCGCCGGGACCGGAGCCCGTCGGGTCGAGCTGCCGACCTACGCCTTCCAGCACGAGCTGTACTGGCCGGCCCCCGCGGCCCGCACCGGGGACGTGACCGCCGCTGGGCTGGGAGCCCCGGAGCATCCACTGCTGGGTGCCGCGGTGGAGCTGGCGGACGCCGGCGGTCTGCTGTTCACCGGCCGGCTGTCGCTGCGGTCGCATCCGTGGCTTGCCGACCACGCCGTGGGCGGCGTGGTGCTGTTCCCGGGGACCGGTTTCCTGGAGCTGGCGATCCGCGCCGGGGACCAGGTCGGCTGTGACCGTGTCGATGAACTCACGCTCGCCGCACCGCTGGTGCTGGAGGAGCGAGACGCGGTGGCCATCCAGCTCTGGGTGGCCGAGCCGGACGAGTCCGGCCGCCGCGGTGTGAACCTGTACTCCCGGCCCGCTGACGCCACGGACCAGCCCTGGGTCCGCCATGCCACGGGTGTGCTGGCCGCTGGGCAGGGGCCCGCCGAACCCACCATGTCGACCTGGCCTCCCACGGAGGCCACCCCGGTCGAACTGGACGGCTTCTACAAGCGGTTCGCCGAGGGAGGGTTCGGCTACGGCCCGCTGTTCCAGGGGCTGCGAGCGGTCTGGCAGCGCGGCGAAGAGACCTTCGCCGAGGTGGCGCTGCCGGAGCAGGGGAGCGACGCCGAGTCGTTCGGGATCCATCCCGCGCTGCTGGACGCGGCCCTGCACGCGGTGTCCTTCGTGGACCTCGGAGAGTCGGACCGGGGCCGGCTGCCGTTCGCGTGGAGCGGGGTGTCCCTGCACGCCGGCGGAGCCTCCGTGCTCCGCGTACGGATCGCCAAGGCCGGGGCCGAGTCGGTGTCGCTGACGGCGGTCGACATGGCGGGTGCGGTGGTCCTGTCGGCGGAATCGCTGACCTTGCGGCCACACTCCGCCGAGCAGCGGACCGGAGCACATCGCGGCGAGCGGGACGAGATGTTCCGGCTGGAGTGGGTGCCCGCCCCGGCCGACCCGGTGGCCGGCACCGGCCTGAACACGGTGGAGCTGACCGCCGACGAGGCCGCGGACCTGGAGGTGCTGGAGACAGTGCCGGACGTGGTGACGGTCGCGGCCGGGTCGGCGGGAGCCCACGATGTGGTCACGTCGGTGCACGAGGAGACCGCGCGGGTACTCGGCCTGATCCAGGGATGGGCGGCCGACGACCGGTTCGCGCACTCCCGTCTGGCGTTCGTCACCCGAGGAGCCATCGCGGTCGACGAGGGCACACCGGTGAGGGATCTGGCCGGGGCGGCGGTATGGGGGCTGGTGCGCTCGGCACAGGCCGAGCACCCGGACAGGTTCCTGCTCGTCGACGTGGACGAGCGGGAGGCATCCATGTCCGCGCTGCCGGTGGCGCTCGCCTCCGGCGAGCCGCAGGTCGTGGTGCGTGACGGAGCCGTACGCGTCGGCCGACTGGCCCGGGTGTCCACCGCAACGGACCTGGTGCCCCCGGCAGACGTGGCATGGCGCCTGGACAGCAGGCAGAAGGACAGGCTGGACAACCTCTCGTTGGTGGAGTTCCCGGAAGCCACCGAACCGCTGCGGGCCGATGAGGTCCGGCTCTCGGTACGGGCGGCGGGGATGAACTTCCGCGATGTGCTCAACGCGCTGGGCATGTACCCCGGGGACGCCGGATGGATGGGTTGCGAGGCCGCCGGGGTGGTCCTCGAAACCGGCTCCGAGGTCACCGCTTTTGGGGTCGGTGACCGGGTGCTCGGAATGGTGCAGGGCGCGTTCGGCCCGGTCGCCGTGGCCGATCGGCGTGCGCTGGTGAAGGTCCCCGACGAGTGGTCGTTGGAGGATGCCGCGGCGGTGCCGCTGGTGTTCCTCACCGCGTATTACGGGTTGGTGGATT
>NZ_JBHWES010000093.1:0-39250 GCF_042734105.1 Streptomyces sp. NPDC059679
AACACCTTTTAGCGGGTGTGGGTTTTTGTTTTTTTTATACCATGTTATACCGGCGCGGGGGGGGGGCGGTGGGCTCGCGGCCGCGGCCCCCACCGGCCGCTGTGCGGTCTCACGCTCCGGTTGGAGCACCGCCCCGATCGGCCACCACCAGGCGCAGCTCGCTGGTGTAGAGGCGACCCTGGGCGTCCGGCAGCCACACGTGGAACGGGTCAGGGTGCATCTCGGTGATCTCGACCGTGCTGTCCGCGAGACTCCGCGCCCGCCGCACGGCGGCGAGGAAGTTGTTGACGAACAGCGGGCTGTTCAGATCGAGGTAGACCGGTTTGGCGGCGGCGGCCGTACGCCAGAAGACAAAGCGCGGCAGTCCGAGACCCGCCGCCCAGCGCCGCATGGCGCCGAACGCGGCGGCCTCGTCGCGCGGGGACGGGGCGGGTATCCGGTGCGCGGCCACTCGCCACTGCTCCCGTGCGATCACCAGCCGGCCGATGGTCACCCTCGGCGTATGCGCGGTCCGCGGCAGCGGCCGGAAGAGGTTGACCAGGGACTCCTGCGTCAGCTCGGCGACGATGTCCAGTACTCGCAGCCGCTCGCCTGAAGGGAGCCCTACGCTGACTTCACCGTCGACCCGCCGGGCGGTCAGTCTGTCCAGAACCAGGCGCCTGCCCCGGGGTATTGCCCGCTCGCCGCTCCCGCCGGTGCCCGGCGCGAAGGACAGATACCAATAGCGGTCGGAGAACAGCTCGGGCGGCGGGTAGTCACGCCCGCTGACCTTTTCCGAGCGGGGGTAGGCGGGCACGACCCGGGGGCGTCGGGCAAGCCCTGCTTCGGCCTCGCGCAGCAGCCTGCCGGCGTCGGGGTGGGTCAGCGTCAGGGCGTGGATGTCCGTGGTCGCCATGGCCAGGTGGAGTTCGCCCAATACGCATTCGAACCGGCCTTGGCGAAGTGCCTCCGGGCCGGCGGCCGCGATCATGATGTCGGGACTGTGCTGGCCCGCCCCGTACCACAGTGGTGGTGGCGTCCGGAATGCCGAGGCGACCGGGCCGGCGAGCTCCGTCGTCTCGCGGTGCACCCGGCGAGCGTCCGGTGGCCAGGCCAGGATGCCGGCCCAGGACTTCTGCAGCTCCTCGACGAGCGGCGCGGCCCAGGTGGGGTCGGCGACGCGCCGCTGGAGCTGGTTCACCAGGATCCCCAGTGGCACTTCCGCTTCCGGGTCCGGGTTGCCGAAATCGCTGAAGAGCTCGTCGATCAGGGCTGCCAGTCTCTCTCCGAAACGCCAGGTCAGCCACCCCGCGCTGGTGAGGACCAGGGACAGCGGCGGCAGCAGGGCGTCGCGCACGCCGACGCCCAGCAGGATGTCGACGTCCCTGGCGCAGTCCTCGAAGACGGCCCGCCGCCCGAACCGCCGCTCGTCCCTGGTGCGTAGGGCCGGGGCTCCGGTGAGCCCGGCCACCAGCTGGTCCAGCCGGACGAGGGCTGTGGCCAGAGGGCCCGGCTGGTCGGCGGCCGCCGCGACGTCGTCCCGCGCCGTGACCAGTTGGCTGAGCGATTCCCGTGCCTGTGCCGTGGCGTCGGAGTCCGGCAGCCGGGCCAGTTGGTCGCGGAGCGCACGCTCGGGCCACTGGTCGACGGGGACCTCCGGCCGCCATACGATCAAGTCCCGGTCCAGCAGCCGTTCCAGCGCCCGGAGCACATCGTCCTCGCCGACCGGCTCTGTCGTGCCCCGCCACCTGAGCTCGACAGCGATGTCGCGAGCGGTACGGCAGCCATCGACAGCGGCGAGCACGGCAGCGTCCCCCGGGGACAGACGGAAGGCCGTACCGTCGGGGTAGACGGCCAGAGTGCCGTTGACCGCTGTACCCGGTGGGCGTGCCGGGGGCAGCCAGCGGCGCAGCCCTGGGTTCTCGGCAAGTGCGGCCCCCACCACGTCGATTGCCCAGTCCTCGAACAACACGGCTCGATGTGCGACCAGCTGCGGTCCGGGACGGACCGAGACATTGGGCACCGCGTCGTCGAAGCGGGTCCACACGCTCGGACCGAAGAACCCGATCGTCTCGTTGCGGGCGTGGTAACGCTGTGCGTACAGGGTGAGGGTCTGTTCCTTGCGACGCCGGTCCCGGTTGCGGGCGGTGGTGTCGGGGTGACGTCGCAGCCATTCCCGCTCGACCTCGAGCGCCGCGGGATTCTGCCACAGCAAGGCGGCCCGGAAGGGGTCGGCATCCACGATGTCCAGCAGCTCCGCAACAGTCCGGTGCATGCCCCGCAGCCAGGACGCGCGCAGTTGTTCGGGTCGGGTGTCCGGATCCATCGCCAGCGCGGCTGTTGGAGCATCAGCGAGCCGCAGTAGTGCCTGGACCGGGAAGCCGGCGCTGCGCACCGCGATGTCGTCCCATGGCCGCCACCTGATCTCATTCATGCGGCGCCGCCTTTTCCTCGCCATGACGGGGCTCGTCGACGGTGACCATGCGCACCTCGCTGGTGTACCGGCGGCCTTGAGCGTCGCGCAGCCACAGTTGGTCCGGTGTCGGCAGCATCTCCGACACGGTGATCCGCTGCTCGGCATCATCTGGGGCGGCTCGCCGCAGCATGGTCGCGCACAGTCCCACGAGCAGTGGGTTGTCGAAATCCAGGTAAATGGGCTTGGTTTCCCAGGGCGCGCGCCAGAAGACATGGCGTGGCATGCCGAGACGCTGGGCCCAGCGCCGCATCGACGCGAACGTGGCGGCATCGTCCGAGCCTTTGCCGATCGGGATGCCCTCCAGCCGGGGGCGCCAGGTCTCGCGGGCCGCCACCAGGCGGCCGATGGTGACGCGCGGAGTGTGCTCGGCGCCCGGCATGAGGCGGAAGGTGTTGACGGCCCGCTGGGCCAGGAACTCGGCCACGACCTCGATCAGCGGTGTGCCGCCCGGACTGTCCGCCCCGCCCCTCGCATCCTCAGCGCTCCGGACCGTGGGCCCTCCGGCCGAGGGGACGACGACGAGCCCGTCGACGTCATGTGTCCGGTGCTGTGGTGATCGCCTTGCGCCGCAGCGGGGGCCGAAGGACAGGTAGAAGTACCTTTCGGAGAACAGCTCCGGGGTGGGGTAATACCGGGAGGTGATGTCGGGCAGCCCTCTTGGGTACAGCGGGATGAAGCACGGGTGGGGATGTCGGTGTTCATCGGCCGCGGCGATGAGATCGCTCCGGTCCGGGTGCCATTGGGTGGCGGACAGCGAGGTGAACGTCGTCTGTGAAACGTGCAGTTCTCCCATGACCATCAGATAGTCACCGGCTTGAACGGCCGCCGGGTCGTCGGCTGCGATCATCACGTCGGGGCTGTGGTAGCCGGCTGAATGCCATGAGGGGCGCGGCGCCTGGAAGAGATGGGACACGGCCCCGCGGATATCCTCCACGGCGTAGGTCTCCCGCGCGGCCGTTTCTTCGTAGCGGAGGACTTGGCGCCAGCGATTCTGGAATTCCGCGACGACAGGGGCTTCGGCGTCTGCGCGCTCCAGTTCTGGAATCAGGCGGGCCAGTATCAGCGACAGTGGAACGATCCGCCCGCTGCTGCCGGCCAGTTCCGCCACGACACGATTCAGCACCGCGGAGTAGGCTTCTCCCAGTTGGGCCACCAGCCAGCGCGCGCTGTCGAGCAGCAGCCCCAGCGGTGGGCCGATGTCCCGGATGAACGCGGGTCCGAGGACGACGTCGAGGTCGCGTTGGCAGTCTTCGAATACCAGTCGGCGTCCCCTTGCGGCTTGGCCGGACTCGCGGTACGCCGCCCGGTCCGTGGCCTCGTGGAAGATGGCGTCGAGACGATCGAAGGCGGACCGCAGTTCGTCGGCGTCGCCATCCCTGGTGAGGAGGTCCGCCACGACGCCGTCGAGCCGGTCGAGCAAGGAGAGCGCGCGTTGTCCGGCCCCGGACGCCGGTAGCCCGGCCAACTGTTCGCGCAGCGACGCCGCGCCGGACGGGCTGAGCGGGATGTCGAACCCCCACGTGATGACGTTCCGTTCGGCCAGCCGAGCCAGGTCCGCGAGGACTGACGTCCCGCTGCGGCGTTGGGCGGGGCCGTGGCGCCATCCGAGTTCGGCGGTGATGGCGCGGGGTGTGCGTATGCCGTCGCAGCAGGCGGCGACGAGGGCCAGGCCGGGATCGAGCAGTTCCGTAGCGGTGCCGGGGCGCAGCACCGCTCTTCCTTGCAGTCGTACGCCGGCGGCGAGGGCCGGCGGCAGGTGGGCACGGATGTCGACGTCGGCGGCAAAGGCCTCGGCCAGCGCCGTGACGGCCCAGTCCTCGAAGGCAATGGAGCGGTCGCGGATCAACTCCGGTCCCGTCCGCGCGGTGATCCGCTCCGCTGAGGGGGAGTAGCTGCCCCAGGCTTGCGGGCCGAAGAAGCCGATGGTCTCGTTTTTCGCGTGATAGCGCTGGAGGTACTTGATAAGGGAAATCTCGTGCTTCCGACGGTACTTGTTACGTGCGGAGGTCTTTGTGTCCCCGCCTCCGGTCATGCCTGGTGTGTGCTGGCGTAGCCAACGGACGGCCCGGTCGAGTACGCCGGGAGACTGCCAGATGAGGGCCTGACGTACACCGCCGGATTCGACGATCTCCAACATGTCTCCGACAATGCGGTTCAGTGCGGCGTCCCAGTGGGTCCGAAAGACGGATTCGGAATCCTGATCCTTCATGAATTGATCAGCAAGGGCGGCGCATTCACTGTCGGAGGTTTCCAGTAATTGTGAGAAAGGGAAACCGGCGCTGCGTACACAGAAATCCCGCCATATCAGCCAGGAGTCGTGACCCAGAGGTATCCGCACATCGGATGGGCTGCTCATGGTACGAGTGTGGGCCAAATCCGACGGGTTCCGGAATGCCATCCGAAGAGAGATGGCGACAATTCGCCAATAATCGTGTCGGGATGGCGGGCCGGTCGGCCGTCTCGTCACCATGGGTGGACAGTTACGTGAATCGACAAAGGCACGAGGTGGGTATGTTCGAGGATGACGACAGCCGCAACTACCAGGTTGTAGTGAACGACGAGGATCAATACTCGATATGGCCCGCCGACGCGGAACCGCCGATCGGCTGGCGTGCGGACGGTGTGCAGGGTTCCAAGTCGGAGTGTCTGTCCCATATCGACGAGGTGTGGACGGACATGCGTCCCCGCAGCCTGCGCGAGCGGGAGTCGGTGGAATGACCTACCGGATCGGAGCTGTCCTGGAGCCGCACGGCACCAGCGTGCCGGAGGTCCTGGAGCGCGCCGTGCTGACGGAGGAGTTGGGTGTCTCCTCGCAGTGGCTGATCCAGATGCCGGGTCGCTGGGAGGCGGGGACTGTGCTGGGCGCCCTTGCGGCCCGCACCCGGAAGATCGAACTCGGTAGCGCCATCCTTCCGCTGTACTCCAGACCGCCCGTGGTCATGGCCTCCACCGCGCTCACGCTCGCCGAGCTGTCCGAGGGCCGGTTCGCCCTCGGCCTTGGCCTGGGGCGCCGGGGTGTGGGGGAGTGGATGGTCGGGGCGGGGACCATGCCGTCGGCCCTGCCGGCCATGCGCGAGTACATGAAGATCGTGCTGGCTGTCACCAGGGACGGCGAGGTGGATGTCGACGGCACGTGGTTCAGCGGTCACGCCTTTTTCCCGTCGCCTTCGAACGACCGGCCCGAATTGCCCGTGTACATGGGTGCTTTCGGCCCCAAGATGCTGGAGCTGGCGGGTGAGCTCGCTGACGGCGTGCTGCTGTGGATGTGCACCCCCGAGTATGTCCGGGACGTGGCGATGCCGGCACTGTCCCGCGGCTTTGAGCGCCGCACCGACGGCCGGCATCCTGGAGGCGAGGGGTTCGACGTGGCCCTGCTGCTGTGTGCCGCCGTCACGCCGGACCCGGAGACGGACCGGGACGGTTTCGCCGACTACCTGTCGAATTACGTGCGGGTCCCCACCTACCGCCGGCTCTTCGAGGCAAGCGGCTATGGCGCGCAGCTGAAATCCGGCCGCCCGGACCGGGAGATGGTCGAGGGCCTGGGTGTCATCGGAACGGCCGCGGAACTCCGCGCCCGTATGGACCGGTTCGCCGCCGAAGGTGTTACCCAGATCCTCGTATCCCCGACGTCCACCGCTTTCCTCCAGCGGGACAGGTACCTCGCGACCGTGCAGGCCGCGCTCGGTTAGGGAGGGCCGACGACGCCACCGGCGCCAGCGGAAGGTTGGCGCCGGTGGCGTCGTCAGCGCCCTCGCCGGGCCGCCAGGCGTCGCTGCCGTTCCGCGTCCGAGGCGTACCTGGTCCGCCGCCGCGAGCCGGGGCCAGGATCGGGTCGCACGCCCCGCAGGTGCTCCGCCAAGGCGCCTACGGTCGGATGCTCGTACAGCGCCAGTAGCGATATGTCCCACCCCAGTTGCTCCCGCAGCGCGGCGTACACGGCTGTCATCCGCGCCGAGGTGCCGCCGAGGTCGAAGAAGTTGTCGTTCGCTCCCACTCGGTCCAACTGGAGGACCGAGGCCCAGATCTTCGAGACGAGCTGTTCGACGTCGTCGGTGATCGGCGTCCGCGCGGTCCGACCGGCCCCGGCCGGCCGTGGGGTCGGATCGGGCAGTGAGGAGCGGTCGACCTTGCCGTTACCGGTCAGGGGCAGCTTGTCCATGTGGACCACCATGGTGGGAAGCGAGGGAGAGGGAAGGGCGGGCGAGAGGAACGCGCGCACCTGGCTGACGGCGATGGGGGAGCCGTCGCGTGTCACGATATAGCTGACCAACTCCAGGTCGCCCGGGCCGACCGACTGGCTGACGCGTCGTCCGCACGTCACCGACGCCCGGACCAGGGGGTGCCTCACGAGCATCGCGTCCACCTCGGCCGGAGAGACCCGGTGTCCGCGTATCGTGACCTCGTCGTCCAGTCGTCCCAGGAACTCCACCGAACCGTCGGGGAGCCGTCGGCCGGCGTCACGAGTGGCGAACCGTCGCACCCCCGGCAGCGGATCGGGTGCGAAGCGTTCACCAGTGAGCCGGGGATCAAGGTATCCGGTCGCCAGATGCCTGCTCCGAACCACGATTTCACCGACCTCCCCCACCGCCGCGGGCAGGCCGCCCACCGTGGTCACTGCGAGCCGGGCTCCGGGGGCGCCAGGCCCCAGCGGCAGTGGCGCTCCGGATCCGCGTCTGGCTGCCCAACGTTCGGCGTATCGTCGGTCGACCACGTGGTACGAGGCGAGCTGGGGCGTCTCCGTCGTGCCGTAACCGACGACCACCGCGGCGCGCGGGGCCACCCGTCGCAGGCCGAACACGTCGCTCGCGGTGATGACGTCCCCACCCAGGCAGACCAGCCTGAGCCGGGGCAGCCGCAGGCCGATCGCCTCGGCGCCGCTGACGAGCAGGCGCGAGAGATGCGGAGTCAGGTGGGCGACGGTGATTCGTTGCTCGGCCAGCCACTCCGCCAACTGCCCGGCGGAAGAGGCCGACAGGCTCAGTGAAGGCACGTGCAGCGTGCCCCCGCACCACAGCGGCGCGAAGACGTCGCGGTGCAGCGGGTCGTGTCCCAGGCCGGACAGGAAGGAGAAGCGATCCTGGGCCGAGAGCCGGAAGGTGTCGCCATACCACTCGAGGAAGTGGACGAGGGGGTCCGCGCCGGATACGACGGCCTTGGGGCCGGTGGTGGTGCCGGAGGTGAAGATGACATGGCCGGCGGGGTGAGCCGCACTCCCCGCGCCCGCCCGCGCCAGGTGGAGACGGTAGTCGGCGTCGTCGGCGCGAATGAGGACGATGTCCTCGCCGACGATACGGCGGCCGGCGAGGGCGGATTGGATGGCGCCGCCGTCCTCGGCGGCCGAGAGCAGAGCGTTCGGGGCGACCGCGTCCAGGCAGGCAGTCAGACTCCGGGCGGGCAGGGCGGGGTCGAGCAGGGCGTAGCTGCACCCGGCGAGCCAGACGCCGAGCAGCATCGATGGCAACTGCCGGGACCGCGCTGCGGCCACGGCCACGGTGCCGCCCGGCGCGACGCCGGCGGAGGTGATCGCGGCGGCGATGTGTTTCGCCCGCTCGTGCACGGCCCCCGCGGGGAGCACTCCGTCGGAGTCGGCGAGCGCGCCGCCCATCTCGGCGACTCTGCGGGCCAGCCTGGCCACGGCCGCACCGGCCCGCGGCGTCGCGGTCCGTGGCACTGGCGGTTCACCGGGAGAGAGGGCGATATCGTCCGGGCAGGTGTCCGGGGCCGCGACGAGCGCCTTCAAAAGCAGCACGTACTGTTCCAGCAGCGCGGCGGCCAAATCGGCCTGAAAGGTCCTCGCGTCGTGGACCACGGCGACCTCCAACTGCTCGCCGTCGTCGGTGAGATAGACATTGAGGTCGTAGATGGCCGGTGAAGAAGGTGGTACGGCTATCCGGGTGCGCAGCCCGGGCAGGGCGGGCGCGGTGTCCGGGAGGCCGAGGTGGTTGAACCAGACCGAGAAGGGCCGTTCCAGACCGGTCTCGGTGAGCATCTGGTCGAAGGGTATGTCGGCGTTGGCCTGGATCCGTGCCCACTGGGTGCCGAGGCGGGTGACCAGCGTGCTGAAGTCCGGTCCGCCGCGCAGATCGACCCGGACCGCCACGGTGTTGATGAAGAAGCCTACGATTCGGTCGAAATCCGGGCCGTCCCGACGGGAGACGGGAACACCCACACACACATCTTCCCGTCCTGACCAGCGACGCAGCAGTGCACCGAAGGCGGCGAGCAGCACCACGAACGACGTCGTGCCACACTGCCGTGCGAGAGCCGCAACCCCCTCACGGATTTCGGGACCCAGCGACCGGGCGCACCGCCCGCCCACGCCGGCCGGGGTGCGCCGGCTGTCGATGGGAAGTGGGCCGGGCGCTGCCCCCTTGAGGTAGTCGGCCCAGAATGCCGTCTGCCGCCGTATCAGGTCGTCGTCCAGCGCTCGCGCCTGTACCTCAGCCGCCGTTCCGTAGTCGGGCGCGGGTGGCGGCGTCGAGTCGGCGGCCGCGCGCCCGGCATGTGCAACGTAGCGGTCGGCCAGTTCGCTGAGGATGATCGCTACGGAGCGACCGTCCACGGCGATGTGATGGATCGCCAGCACCAGCCGATGGTGCTGCCCAGTGGTCAGTAGCAGAACACGGAACGGCAGATCGGCGGACAGATCGAACGGCGTGCGCAGGACCGCGTCGGTGTGCTGGTCAAACGCGTCCGCGGACACGACGCGTTCCGGCAGCGCCAGGGCGTCCGCGCCGGACAGTACGGTGGCCACGGGCCCTTCGGCCGTCTCGCTGATCAGTGATCGTAGCGCGGTGTGCCGCTGTACGACGTCGCCCAAGGCGCCTCGCAGCGCCGCACGGTCCAGCCGACCGTGCATGTCCAGAACCAGGGGGACGGTATGGACCGGGTTATCGGGTCTGAGGGCATGGGACAGCCACATCCGGAACTGCAAGGGGCTGAGAGAGTGGCTGGTCGAGGCACGCCGAGTGTCCTGGGGCGCTGTGCGCGCAGGGCGTGCCTCGCAGCCGAGCCAGTCGGCCAGCAGCGCCGGGGTGCGGTGGGCGAACAGGATGTGGCCCGGCACCTGGAGACCCAGCCTGTCGCGCAGCGCAGCCGCGGCAACCGCGGCTGAGAGCGACGTGCCGCCGCCTTGGAAGAAGTCGTCGTGGATGCCGACGGTCTTTCCACCAAGCGCCTCGGTGCAGACCTCGGCGACCAGGGCCTCCAGCGCGGTGCGTGGAGGGGTGGCCTGCCGCGCGCGTCGCGCCGGCACCTCGGGCAGCGCCTGCCGGTCGACCTTGCCGGTGAAGGTGAGTGGCAGCCGCGCGACCTCGATGATGTCTGCCGGCACCATGATGCCGGGGAGCCGCTGGACCAGATGCTCCCGGAGGCCGTCGGTCCGCCCGACGACAAACGCCACCAGGCGTTCGCTCCGGACCGTGGCCACGGCCTGTTGAACATCCGGGAATTCCTCGGCGACCGCCTCGATCTCACCCAGCTCGATGCGGTGGCCGCGCAATTTCACCTGGTCATCGGAGCGTCCTGCGAACTCCAGATTGCCGTCCGGCCGCCACGCGACCACATCGCCCGTCCGGTACCGACGGGCGCCCGGCGGACCGCCAGGGTCCGGCACAAAGCGCTCGGCGGTCAGTGCGGGCCTGCCCAGATAGCCGGTGGCCACCCCCTGTCCGCCGATGCACAGGTCACCCCGTACCCCGGCCGGCACCGGCCGGCCGCCGGTGTCGAGCACGTCCACGGTGGTGTTGTCGACCGGGCGTCCGATACGGATCGGGCCGGGATCCTCGGGCACCTCCCAGACGGTGGACCAGATCGTGGTCTCGGTGGGCCCGTACACATTGAACAGCCGGGTGGTCCGGCGCCTCAGCCGCCGGGCGAGAGCCGGTGGCAGCGGCTCGCCGCCGACCAACGCCACCACGGGCGGGACGTCGCCGGTCAGCAGCACACGCCAGCCCGACGGCGTGGCCTGGACATGGGTGACGCCGTGATCGCGGATCAGCCGCGCGGCGGCGTCGCCGTCCCGGGCGGCGTCGGCATCGGCAATGACGCAGCTGCCGCCGCTGATCAGTGGGAGATACAGCTCAAGGGCCGAGATGTCGAACGACAGGGAGGTGAGCGCGAGCCAGACGTGATTCTCCCCGGCGGTCAGCAGCGAACGTGCCCACTTCAGGAAGTTGATGAGCGCACGGTGGGGGACCATCACCCCCTTGGGGCGACCGGTGGAACCGGAGGTGTACAGCACATAGGCGGTGCTCTCCGCCGCGATGCACGGCGGTTGGAAGTCGGACGACTCGGTTGCCAGCGCCTCGCGCAGGTCGAGAGCTTTTCGCCCGGTCGGCTGGAGGTGCGGTTCGGCCAGCACGACGCTCGCGCCGCTGTCCTCAAGAAGGTATGCCTTGCGGGCGGCGGGTTGCTCGGGGTCGAGAGGCAGATACGCCGCGCCGGAGAGCAGTACCCCCAAAAGCGCGGCGGGCATGTCCTGGTTGCGCTCCACACACACGGCGACCAGCGAACCGGGACCGATGCCGCGTCGCTGCAGTCGCGCGGCGACCGATCGTGCCCGTGCCAGCAGTTCGCCGTAGGTGAGGTGTGCCGCGTGGTAGCGGACGGCGCAGGACGTCGCGGGTTGGGCCTGGACCAACTCGACGAGTGTGCCGGTGGGACACTCCCGGGCGGTGTCGTCGGCCGTGCCCGACCGCCGCTCGTCGGAGTCGATGGGCAGTGGCAGTTCCGCCACCGACGTATGTGGGTCGGCGACGGCGGCGCGCAGCAGGGCGACATAGCGGGAGAGCAACCGACGAACCGTGCCCCGGCCGAACAGCCGCGCGTCGTAGGCGGCGATTCCGCGCAATCCACCACTGGTCACCGGTCGCAGTTCCACCGACAGTTCGGGCTGCGGCCCGGGCACGTCGTCGGCCGCGACCGGCACCGAACAGTGGGCAGGCCGTCCGTCGGAGAAGGCGAAGGCCACCGGGCACGGTTCGGGAGGGTGCGTCCGGGCGGATGCCTCGTGCAGGGCGCCATCGATGCGCCGCAGCAGTTCTGTGAAGGAAGGGGCTCCGGACACGTCGACCCTCAACGGCACCATGCCTTCCGGCTTTCCGGCCAGGTGTACGCCGAGGATGAACCCGGTCTGCCCGGCATGGCGCGAGAGCAGCACCGCATAAGCCGCGAGCAGGGCACTGTGCGGCGGCTGAGCGGCCTCTCGGGCCAGCTGGGTCACCGCCGCGGTGAGATCCGCGTCGATCCGGAAACACACCTCGCCCCGGTCCGCATCGGTTTCCGCGCCGTCGGGCGGACGCGGGTATTCGGTCGTCAGTCGGAGAGTGTCTTTGCCCACGACAGCCGAGATTACGGCGAGGCGGGCCGACTTTAAGAGGCTCTGGCAACTTTTCGCCACAAACCATAATGGTGCTTGCCCGGACCAAGAGAACGCAAGAATCATGCCAGTCGTGTCCGACTCGAATCCAGGACCATGGAATGCATCCATGGAAAGACATGACGCACTCGACCCGAACACTCTTTCCCCCGCCAAGCGGACCTTGTTGGATCGGCTGCGTCGCGGGCAGCTCCAGGATGAGCCGAAGATTCCGAGACTGGACTCTGACGGCCCCTTCCGCCTTTCCTATGCCCAAGAAAGGGTATGGTTTGCGGAGCAGCTCGCTCCTGAATTGGGAGCATTCAATCTGGTAACGGCGGCCATGCTCCGGGGCACTCTCGAAGCCGCTGAGGTGGAACAGAGACTGGCCGCGATCGTGAGTCGGCACGACGCGCTTCGCATGTCCATCCATGTCGACACCGACGGGCCTCGAGCGCGCATCGCGGACACCGTGCCGGTCCACGTGCCGGTGCTGGACCTCTCCGCCGCCGAAGTGCCGGGCGGTGGCTTGGACGAGATGGCCCGGCAGGCGGCGGTCGCCATCGGCAGACGCGGCTATGACCTGGCGCGTGCCCCGCTGTGGCGGGTCGAACTTGTGCGCCTGCCACAAAATCGGACGCTGGTCGTCGCCGCCGCTCATCATGTGATCCTCGATGGTCCCTCCTTCCAACTCCTCGGCTTCGAGATCGTCGGGGAAGGAGCCGCGCCAGACCTGCCTGTTCGCTTCGCCGACTTCGCCGACTGGCAGCGCCGACAGGTCGAGGGCGGAGCGTTCGCGGCGGAGCAGGAGTACTGGCGGCGGCAACTGTCCGAGCTGCCAGGGCCGCCGGAGCTACCCGCCGACCGGCCGCGGACCGCTCGTCCCACCTTTCGCGGCGCCACCCTCAGCGCCCCGGTGCCGCCTCGCACGCTCCAACGGATAAGCGCTGTCAGCAAGGAGGCGGGAGTCACCCCCTACCTCACGCTCCTGGCCGCGTTCACGGCGCTGCTGCACCGCTGGACCGGCGACCATGACGTGGTGGTTGGTTCCTCCGTGTCCGGACGCACCCGCCCCGAGGTGCAGCACCTGCTCGGCACGTTCAACAATCTCATCGTCCTGCGGACCCGGCTGGAGGGCCACCCGTCCTTCCGCGAACTGCTGCGTCGCGTGACCGAGGTGGCCACCGAGGGATTCGACCATCAGGACCTGCCCTATGAGTGGTTGGTGCGGGAACTCGCGGGCAGCGCCGGCGGTCTGGTGTCGGTTTGCTTCAACATGCCGGTCCAGGAGACCGCCGTCGACATGCTGGATCTGCCAGCGATTCCCCAGGGCTCACAGTTCGACCTCACAGCCCACGTCATGCGGCTCGCGGATGACGGGATGCGGATCCAGTTCGAGTACTCGGCAGACCTGTTCGACGAGGACACCGCGCGTGCGCTTCTGGACCAGTACCTCGGCCTGACGGACGCACTCCTCGCCGACCCCGACCGACCGGTTGCCGAAGCACCCATGGCCGCGCCCGCCATCGAGGCTGTCGGCCCAGCGGCCGAGGGCTCGCTGACCGGACGGGTGCTTGCCCAGGCGGCGGCGACCCCCGCCGCCACCGCCGTCGTCAGCGACGAGGGCGCCCTCACCTACGCACAGCTGGTCAGCCGCGCTCAGGCCATAGCGGCCGGACTGCGGGCGCGCGGCGTACGGCGCGGTACACCCGTGGGCGTGCGCCTGCCCCGCGGTCCGGCGCTTCCCGCCGCGGTGCTGGGGGTGTGGCTGGCCGGCGGCGTGTATGTGCCGCTCGACCCGGAGCATCCCGAGGCCAGAATCCAACTGATCGTGGCGGAGACCGGCGCTGTCGTCCTGGGTGGGCCGCTCCCCGCCGAGGACACGGCCATAGCGCCCGCCGAGACCAAAGCCATCTGCGAGCCCGACCCCATGGACCCGGCGTATATCGTCTACACCTCCGGCTCGACGGGGCGTCCGAAGGGTGCGGTGGTCACGCACGGCGGGATTGCGAACCGCGTGCAATGGGCTGTAAGTCGGCACGCCTTCGGACCCGATGACCGGATGCTGCACAAGACTCGCATCAGCTTTGACGCCCACGTATGGGAGCTTTTCGCGCCGCTGGTGAGCGGCGGGGCCGTCGTCATGGCCCCGCCGGGGGCCGAAGCCGACCCGGAGACGATGCTGCGTGCCGTGGCCGACCACGGCGTCAGCGTGCTCCAGGTGGTGCCCTCCGTGCTGAGCCTGCTGGCCGATGCGTCCTCGGCGCGCTGGCGGGACTGCGCGCGCCTCAGGCTGCTGTTCTCGGCCGGTGAACCGCTGCACGCCGAGCTGTGCCGGCGGGTGCGCGCGCACGCGCCGGGCCTCGCCATCGTCAACACCTATGGGCCGACCGAGTGCGCGATCGATGTCACCGCGCACCTCGTCGACGTCGACCGGGCAGCGGGCCCGATCCCGATCGGGCGGCCGATCGACGGGGTGCGCCTGCTCGTGCTCGACCGTGAAGGCCGACCGGTCCCGCCGCTCGTTCCGGGCGAGTTGTACGTCGGAGGACCGGCGGTGGGGCTCGGCTATCTGGGCCGCTCCGCCCTCACCGCCGCCGCCTTCGTACCCGATCCGGCAGGGGGTGGCCGACGGCTGTACCGCACGGGCGACCGGGTGCGGCTGCGCCGCGACGGCGTGCTGGAATTCCTCGGCAGACTGGACCAGCAGGTCAAGGTCAGCGGTGTGCGCGTGGAGCCGGGAGAGGTCGAGGCCGTCCTCGCCCGGCATCCGGGCGTCGTTCTGGCCGCGGTGGTGGTTCGTGAGGGGAGTCTGGTCGCCTGCTTCACCGGTGATGCCTCCCACGACGAACTGCGCTCCTTCTTGGGCGAGCGGCTGCCGGCCACGATGGCGCCGACCCGATTCGTCACTCTGGAACGCCTTCCCTTGAACTCCAGCGGCAAGGTGGACCGGGCCTCGCTGCCCGGAGCGAAGGCGGGCGCCGGCCCGGCCGTCCCCGCTGTCCCGGCCGCACCCCGCAACGCTGTCGAGGCCGCCATCGCCGCGCAGTGGTCGGAACTGCTCGGCCGTGACACCGTCGGCATCCACGACGACTTCTTCACCCTCGGTGGCCATTCACTGCTCCTCACACGACTGGGCATGCGATTGCGCGAGGCGTTCAACGCCGAGATCCCGCTCCGTGATCTGCTGTCCGCGACCACAGTCGAGCGGCAGGCCGCCCTCGTCGGCTCCGCCCGCAGAGGCGGAAGTGCCATACCGTCCGCTCGCCGCGAAGGGCCGTTGCCCTTGTCGCCCAGCCAGCGACGCCTGTGGTTCCTGGACCGCCTGGACCCCGGCTCAACCAGGTACACCGTGCCCCTTGTCCTGAGGCTGCGCGGCGACATAGCCCCGGAACGACTGGCCCAGGCGTTGAGTGAGATCGTGCGACGGCACGAGGTGCTACGGACTCGCTACTGCCTCCCGGAGGAGCCGGAACCCGTGCAAATCGTCATGCCGGCCCGTCCGGTGACGCTGCACCGGACGGAGGGTCCGCTGAGCGCCGTGCTGGAGCGGGAGATCGGCCGCCCGTTCGACTTGGCCGCCGGTGAGGTCCTGCGCACGCTGCTGGTCGGACAGGCCGACGGTGACGACGTGCTTGTCCTGCTCCTGCACCACATCGCCTGTGACGGCTGGTCGCTGGAGATCCTGACCCGGGAGCTCGGCGCGCTGAGCACAGGCACGGTTCCGCCGCCGCCGGCGATCCAGTACGGCGATTTCGCCGCCTGGCAGGCTCGCGACGCGCGCGACGACGAGGATCGGCTGCTGTCCTACTGGCGCGGCAGGCTTGCCGGTCTCAGTCCGCTGGAACTGCCCACCGATCGTCCCCGCCCGTCGGAGTTCAGCGGACGCGGAGCGGTCGCCGGCTTTGTCATCACCGAGCGGACGGCCAACGCGCTGCGGGCCTTGGGCCGTGCCCAGGGAGCCACACCCTTCATGAGCCTGCTCACGCCGTTCCTCGCCTTGCTGTTCCGCTACACGGGAACGGCCGATGCGGCCGTGGGGACGCCGTTGGCGGGGCGGGAGCAACCGGAGACCCGGGACGTCATCGGATTCTTCGCCAACACACTCGTGCTGCGCACCGATCTGTCCGCCGACCCGTCGTTCGCGGAGCTCCTGGACCGAGTCAGGGCCACGGTGCTGGAGGCCTACGCCCACCAGGGGCTGCCGTTCGAGCGCCTGGTCGAGGAGCTGGACCCGCAGCGTGACCTCTCCCGTAACCCGCTCTTCCAGGTGATGTTCGAGATGAGCACGGCACAGGGCCCCGGCTCGCTCGACTTCGGCGGGGCGGTGACGGCCGAGCGGCTGGTGCAGATCCCCTGGCACACGGCCGCGTTCGACGTGACGATGAGTCTGGCGGAGCAGAGTGACGGCTCCATACTCGGTTACGTCGAGTACGCGACGGACCTCTTCGACGCCTCTACGATGCGGCGATTCGTCGACCGCTACCAGCTCGTGGCCGAGGCGATGGCAGCCGATCCGGGCCTGCGCCTGTCCGCCGTCGACTTCTTCACCGAGACAGAGCGGCAACTGATCGCTGCTCCCGCCGCTCTCACGGCGCCCCCGGAGTGCCTGCACGACGCGTTCCGGCGGCAGGCCGCCCGTACACCAGACGCTCCCGCCCTCATCACGATGACGGGTGACCGGCTCAGCTATGCCGAGCTTGACGCCCGGTCGGACGGTGTCGCGCACGCCCTGCGCCACGCCGGCGTGACTGCCGAGACGCCAGTCGCGGTCGTGCTCGGCCGTGGCGCCGACGCCGTCGTGGCCATGCTCGGAGTGCTCAAGGCCGGCGGGGTGCACACGCCGCTGGATCCCGACGCGCCTACCGGGCGCCTCGCGGACCATGGCGCCCGGTACGCGGTCACCACCCCCGGCCTCGCCGGACTTGTCGCCCCGTACGTTGCCCGGGTCCTTACGGTCGATACCGAGGACGCCTCCGTCGCCCCGTCCCACCCGCCCGAGGCGGGCGTCACCCCCCGGCACCTCGCCTACACGATCTTCACGTCCGGGTCGACGGGGAAACCCAAGGGCGTCATGGTCGAGCACGGATCCTGGACCGGACACCTCCGGGAACTCAACCGGAGCTATGGCATCGGACCCGGGGACCGGGTGCTGCTGATGTCGTCGGTGGGCTTCGACCAGACCATGGAGACGGTGGGCATCGCGCTGCTGACCGGCGCGACCCTGGTCGTCGCGGACCAGGAGCTGACCAGCCCGGAGCGGATGCCCGGCCTGCTCGCCCGCCACGGTGTCACCTTCGCCGAGACGACTCCGGCGTATTACCGCGAGATGGTTCCCCACTGTGATGAGCGGCTGGCGGGCCTGCGGCTGCTGGCTGTCGGCGCCGATGTCCTGCACTATGACGATGTCGCGGCATGGCAGGCCGTGGGGTCGCCGGCCCGGTTCGTATCCGGTTACGGCCCGACGGAAGCCACGGTGACCTGCACCGTCGAAACCGTCTCTCTGGCGGCGCCGGCCACCCATGCGGGCGCCGAACGGGTTCCGATCGGCCGGGCCATCGGGCCGACCCGCCTCCACGTCCTCGATGCCCAGTTGAACGAGGTGCCCTTCGGGGTGCCCGGCGAGCTCTACATCGGCGGGCCGCGGCTGGCCAGGGGGTACGTCGGTCGCCCGGATCTCACGGCGGATCGCTTCGTGCCGGACCCGTTCGGCACAGGCGAACGGCTTTATCGAACCGGAGACCTTGTCCGCTACCGCGAGGACGGCTCGCTCTGCTTCCTTGAACGCATCGACCAGCAGGTCAAGGTGCGTGGATTTCGCATTGAGACGGGTGAAGTCGAGGCCGCCCTCCTCGGCTGCCCGGGTGTGGGGCAGGCCGTGGTCCACGCGGTCGCCGATGGCCGCGAGCGAGAGCTCGTCGGCTACGTCGTACCCGCCGGTGAGGGCCTGGGGCCGGGCGAGCTTCAGGAGTCGCTGGCGGCCCGGCTTCCCGGCTACATGATCCCGACTCGCTGGACCGTGCTGGACCGGTTGCCGATGACCAGCAGTGGCAAGGTTGACCGCCAGGCACTGAACCGGATGGTCCCCCAGACGCGGCGGGAGCCCATGCGGCAGCCGCAGACCCCAGCCGAACGTCGGATAGCGGAAATCTGGGCCGACGTTCTGGAGACCGACGTGGGCACCGTCGGCGTCGATCAGAACTTCTTCGATCACGGCGGCCACTCGCTGCGCGCCACCCGCGTGCACACCCGGTTGCGGGAGACGTTCGGGATCGACCTGCCACTGCGGAGGCTGTTCGAGGCCGTCACGGTCGGCGAACTGGCGCGGGAGGTGGAGGCGGCCATAGCGGCGGAGATCGCCTCGCTGTCGGACGAAGAAGCGGCGGCGCAGCTGGAAAAGGAGTGGGGATGACGGCATTCGACAGTGAGGCGAGGCACAGACTGCTGGAGCGCCGTCTGCAAGGTCAGGCAGCTCCGGCAGCCATCCCACGGAGGCCCCGCGGGGGACCGCTGCCGCTGTCGCACACCCAGCGCCGGATGTGGCTGCTGGATCGCCTGCTGCCCGGCACCGCGGAATACGTGGTGCCGTTGGTGCTGAGGCTGCCTGCACCCGTACGGGTCAGCACCCTGCGGGCGGGGCTGAACGCCCTGGCGGAGCGGCATGAGATCCTGCGGACCCGTTACGAGGTGGTGGATGGCGAGGTGTACCAGGTCATCGACGATCCGGGTCCGGTACGGCTGGCTGTCGTCGAGCCGCGAGCCGAGCCGGAGGCGCTGGCCGAGCGTGTTCAGCGCGAGATCGTTGAGCCCTTCGACCTGCTGCACGGACCGGTCTGGCGGGCCACCCTGCTGCAGGGCGACGACGTCCTGGTCCTCGCGGTCCATCACATCGCCTGCGACGGCTGGTCGATGGGCATCCTGGGCCGAGAACTGAAGGCGCTGTACGAGGGGCGTGAACTTCCCGAGCTCCCCTTGCAGTTCGCGGACTTCGCGGTATGGCAGCGCGACCGGCTCGCCGGTGACGCGTTGCGGCGCCGACTGGACTTCTGGCACGCCGCACTGGCCGGTCTTGAGCCCCTGCAACTCCCCACCGACCGGCCCCGCACGGTTCCACGTGACCCACGTGCGGATCGGGTGAACTTCACTGTGCCGGCTCCGATCGGCCGGGCGTTGGCCCAATGGGGCCGTGCCCGGGGAGCGACGCTTTTCATGACGTTGCTGACGGCGTTCGGGACGCTGCTGTCCCGGCACACCGGCCAGACCGACCTCGCCGTAGGCACCCCGGTACTCGGCCGGCCCAGGTCCCAAACCGAAGACGTCGTCGGTCCCTTCATCAACACGCTCGTGCTCCGCTGTGACCTGGCAGGCGATCCCACCTTCGCGGAGTTGCTGGATCGGGTGCGGGAGATGACCCTGACGGCCTTCGCCCATGACGACCTGCCGTTCGAACAGCTCGTAGAGGAACTGCGGCCCGAGCGGGATCTGTCCCGCACCCCGCTCGTCCAGGCGATGCTCCTGTTGGAGGGAGGACCGGGTACGCGGGCTCGTGACCGTGACAGCTGGGAGGAACTGCCCGTCGCCTCACCTGCTGCCAAGGTGGACCTCACGCTGGGCTTCCAGGCGCAGCCCGACGGCAGTCTGCTCGGCGGCTTGGAGTACGCCGCCGCGCTGTTCGACGGTGCGGGTATCAAGCGTATGGCCGACCAGTTGCTGCGGCTGCTCGCCGCCGTCGTGGAGAATCCCGACGCCCGGCTTGGCCGGCTGACGCTGATGGACGCGGCGGAGGCAGCCGTCATCGAGGCCTGGTCCACTGGCCCGCAGGGTCACCCCTCCGAGCGCTGCCTGCACGAGCTGGTTTCGGAAGCCGCCGATCGGTGGCCCGAGGCTGTCGCCGTGGTCTCCGGCTCCGAGGCCCTGACGTATACACAGCTCGAGTCACGGGCGAACCAGCTGGCTCACGAACTGCGAACCAGGGGCGTGGGCGCCGACCGTCCGGTGGCGGTCTGTCTGCACCGGAGCGTCGAACAGGTCATCGCGCTGCTCGCCGTCCTGAAGGCGGGCGGGGCCTATCTGCCGCTCGACCCGGACGATCCGCCCGGCCGCCGAGCCGCGCTCATTGCCGAATCCGGCGCCCCCTGCGTCGTGACGCGGAGCGGCGAAGGCGCTGACCTGCCCGATGTGCCCATGGTGCTCGCGGATACGGAGAATCGCTCTTGGCCCGACACTGAGCCACCGCCCGTCGCCGGGCCCGCGAATCTGGCATATGTGATCTACACCTCCGGTTCCACCGGCCGACCCAAGGGTGTCATGGTGCCGCACGAGGGCATCGTGAACCGGCTGCGGTGGATGCAGGACAGGTACTCTCTGGCTCCCGGTGACCGGGTGGCGCAGAAGACGCCCTACACCTTCGACGTCTCGGTGTGGGAGTTCTTCTGGCCGTTGATGGCGGGTGCGACGGTGATTGTCGCGCCTCCCGGTGCCCACCGTGATCCGCATGAGCTTGCCGAGTTCATGGACGAGCACCAAGTGACCCACGTCCATTTCGTGCCGACGATGCTGGACGCCTTCTTGGACCACGTCGCCGGGCTCCGGAACGGACGGTGCCCCGCCAGTCTGGGTGAGGTGTTCGCCAGCGGGGAGACGCTGCGTCCGGGCACGGCACACCGCTTCTTCGCCCAGTCGGATGCCCGGCTGCACAACCTCTACGGCCCCACCGAGGCTTCGATCGACGTCACCGCGCACGAGGTGTCCCGGGCCGCCCACCGGGTGCCCATAGGCGCCCCCATCGCCGGCGTGCGCGCGTACGTACTCGACGAGGGGCTCAGCCTCGTTCCGGTGGGAGCGCCTGGCGAGATCCATCTCGGGGGAGCGGGGCTGGCCCGTGGCTACCTGGGGCGCCCGGGACTCACCGCGGATCGTTTCGTTCCCGACCCCCGCGGGACCGGGCAACGACTGTATCGCACCGGCGATCGCGGCCGACTGCTGCCCGATGGCTCGCTGGAATACCTGGGCCGACTGGACGGGCAGGTGAAGCTGCGCGGGCTGCGCATCGAGCCCGGTGAGATCGAGGCCGCGCTCCTGACCCACCCGGCCGTGGCGCAGGCGGCAGTGGCGGTCGTCCGCGAGCAGCTGGTTGGCTACGTCGTGCCTGGCGGGCGGGCGCAGTCAGGCGATGCCGAGCTGCGTGCCTATCTCTCCCGGTCCCTGCCCGCGCACCTGATACCCGCACGGTTCGTTCGGCTCGCCGGACTCCCGCTCACCGCCAGCGGCAAGACCGATCGCGCGCAACTGCCCGAGCCGCTTCGACCGGACGTCACCAGCACCTTCGTCGCGCCACGCACCCCGGTCGAGGAGCTGATCGCCGCCGCCTGGTGCGAGGTGCTCGGCGTCGACCGGGTCGGCGTGACGGAGGGCTTCTTCGACCTGGGCGGCGACTCGATGCGGGCCATCCGGCTGGCGGGGACACTGCGCTCCCGTGGCCTGGAGGTGACGGTCCAGGACATCTTCACCCGCACCATCGAGACCCTGGCGGAGACGGCAGGCGGTCCACGGGAGCGGATCGATGACCTGCGGGCCGCACCGTTGTCACTGCTGGCCGAGGAGGACCGGGGCCGGCTCCCGGGGGGCGTCGACGATGCCTACCCGCTCTCCGAGGTACAGGCCGGCATGGTGTTCGAGCTGCTGGCCGACCCCCACAACATGCCGTACCAGAACGTCACCGCGTACCGGATCATCGGCGCCCTGGCGGCCGCCAGCCTGCGGCGGGCCGCGGCCGCGGTCGCCCTGCGGCACCCGGTGCTGCGCACCGCTGTCGACCTCGAGACTTTCTCCGAACCACTTCAGGTGGTTTACCGGAGGGCCGACCCCGAGGTCGCGGTGACATCTCTGGTAGGGGCGGTCGATGCGCATGCGGTCATCGAGCAGACCCTGGCCGCGGAGCGACTGCGCCCGTTCGACCTGACGTCGCCACCGCTGTGGCGGCTGCACGCGTTCGAGGTCTCGGCCGACGAGTGGTGGCTGGCCATCGTCGAGTGCCACGTCATCCTCGACGGCTGGAGCCACAACACGTTCCTCGCCGAGCTGCTGCGGGCCTACGCCGACATCAGAGAAGGGCGGACGGTGTCGGCGGTTGTGCCGGAGGCCGCCTATGCCGACTTCATCGCCGTGGAACGCCGGGCTCTGGCCTCGTCGGCCGACCGCGACTTCTGGGCCGCGCGTCTGAGCGATCATGAGCGATTGCGACTGCCATACGACTGGGCCGAGCCGGGACCGGACCGGGTGACGGCACAGGTGATCATGATCGACCACCTGGAGGCGGCGGTCGGGTCGCTGGCATCCGCGTGCGGTGTCTCCCCCAAGACCGTTTTCCTTGCCGCTTTTGCGGCCACCATGGCCCCCCTGGCTGCCTCCGATCGATACTTCTTCGGCATGGTGAGCAGCAGCCGGCCTGAGGCCATCGGCGGCTACGACGTCCTGGGGATGTTCCTCAACACTGTGCCTTTCAGCGTGACCCGGCCTTCCGGCACCTGGCGTGAACTGATCGCCGATGTCTTCGCAGAGGAGATCGCTCTGTGGCCGCACCGTCGGTTCCCGCTCCCCGCGCTCCAGCGGACGTACGGCGGGCGCATGCCGCTGATTGAAGTGGCCTTCGGCTATCTCGACTTCTACACCGTCGCGAGCACCGGCGTCGTGGATCTCGCGGTGACGAAAGATGACAGTCCCAACGAATTCCCCGTCGAGGTGACCGTCATGCCCGGCCGCCTGCTGATCACCAGCCGACGCGTACACCTCGGCGAACAGCACGCAGCCGAGCTCGGTGCGCGCTTCGCCGAAGTGCTGGGACTCATGGTCGCCGAGCCCGATGCCCCAGTCGCAGGGATGGCGACGGCCGCTGGGACGGTCGGCCCGGGCGTCACAGTGTCGTCGGCGCCGCGCGGATCGCGGTCGTACATGCCGCCGGGTACGCGGGTCGAACGGTCGATCGTGGCGGTGTGGGAGGAGGTGCTCGAGGTATCCCGGATTGGCGTTACCGACGACTTCTATGAAGTGGGAGGGCATTCGCTGGCGGCGATGCGCATAGCGAGCAGGTTGCGGACCGCGCACGGTGTACATGTCACGCCCCGTCAGGTCCTCGAATGCGGCACATGCGCAGAACTGGCGCAGGTCGCCGTCGGCGCCCGATCAGCCGTTCGTGACCCCAGCGACCGGTAGCGTGCTCAGCTTTGGGCGGACAGGTCTGACTCGTCCACCAGCAGTTGGGCCACGAGCCCGAAGCCCCGGCCTTGAAGTCCCGGGCCGGTGGTGAGGGAACCTCTGGCCGCTGCCAGCCGTTCGGCCAGGCCCATGAGTCCGTTGCCGGCCACCGACTGCCCAGCGGCAGCGGGGCCGCGCCCGTCGTCGTTGATCTCCAGTCGGACGATGCCTCCCGTGCCCTGCAGGCTGATTTCGCACCGCGTCGCCCGACTGTGCCGTACCACGTTGGTTACGCCTTCCCGTACCGCCCATCCCAGCAGTGCCTCCGTCTGCGGCGGCAGTGGCGGCACCGACTGCCGGACAACTGGCTCGATCCCGGAGGCCATCAGCACCGAGCGGGAGCGGTCCAGCTCCGTCGGCAGGCTGGTTTGCCGGTATCCGGTGACGGCCTCGCGGATCTCGGCCAGCGCTTGCCGTCCCACCACTTCGATGTCGGCGGCATGCGCGAGCGCCGCGTCCAAGTCGCGGGGCGCCAAGCGGCGTACCGCTTCCGCCTTGACCACGATGACCGACATGCTGTGGCCGAGCAGGTCGTGCAGGTCACGGGAGAAGCGGAGCCGTTCTCGCTCCACGGCGGCCCGGGCCAGTTCCTCGCGTGCCTTGCGCAGCCGGTCGACCATGTCATACAGCGAGGTGATGGCCGCGGTGACAAAGCCGGCGAGCAGCGGTCCATAGGAGTACGACAATGCGTCGCCGACTGTGGACCCATGCAGCAGCGCGAGGGCCACGCAGCTCACCGCGAGGGTGAAGAGCATGACCGTGAGCGGTCGGCGGCGCAGCAGCAGCCCGGCGGCGAGCGCGAGGAGATTGAACAGCAGCAGCGAGTTGTCGGCGTAGACGGAGGCCAGCAGATATGTGAGCACGGTGAGCGCGGCCAGCAACCGATCGGCTGCCGGAGCACTGGCGTTGGTGGCCGCGGCGCGCACTGTCAGTGAGTACAGGGCGGCGTAGGCGCTGAGCGCGGCCATGGCCGGCCAGTCGCGGTCCTGCACAGCGGTGGCTGCCGGGGGGATCAGGAATGCCTGCCAGAGCAGCATCGCGCGCCAGGTTGGCGGTGTGACCTGGCTCAGGTCCTCCTCAAGCGTGCGGGACCGGCGGCGTATCCTGATTCTGGGCCCGTCGCCCGAGATGAGCATCGCCTGCGGCTCCCTTCGTCCAGTCGTTTCGCCGAGGCTCCAACGTCACCCCAACCAGAGCAGCGTGCTGCCCCTGAACGACGTCGGCCCTTGGGGCCTCATGCGCCGCGGGACGGCCTCCGGTAGGCATGGATCGCCCAGGCACCGAAGATAGCGAGCCAGGCGGTGAAGGAGACCAGAGGGACAGTTCCCGGCGCGTGTCCATCGGTAACGCTCCAGGACAGCTCCCCGTATCCGTGTGCCGGCGTCCACTTGGCGAGTTCGGCCAGCCAGTCCGGGAAGTCATCGGCGGGGAGCCACAGGCCGCCGCCCACAGCAAGGAGGATGGAGCAGCTGAGGTTGGCCAGGTTGGCTGTGTTGCCGTCGAAACGGTAGCCGTTGCCCAGCCCCAACAGACAGAAGGGTGCGGTGCCCAGCCACAGCAGTAGGGTGATCGTGGCCCACTGGGGTCCGCTGAGCGTGACATCGTTGAAAAGGGCGCCTGCGGCCAGCACCGCGGCGATGGCGGGCAGCACCACGATCAGGCCGGTGACCAGCCTCCCGCCGACCACTTGCGCGGAGGTCAGCGGCGTAATCCGTAATTGGCGCAACCAGCCAAGTTGCTTGTCCTCGGCAATCGTCGAGCCGTTGCCCAGTGCGGCGCCGATGCCGCCGTACGCCGCCATACCGACCATGAGACTTGTCTTTACGTCGTCGGTGTCGCCGTCGCCGAGGTCACTGAAGAGGAGGTAGAGCAGGACGGGCAGGCCAACGGTGAAGACGAGGTAGCTACGTTCACGCAAGGTGCGGCGGACTTCCAGCCGGACGTACTCATAGGTGCCACGCAGAAGCGTGGGTATCCGGCGCTCGATGTCCCGCTGCATGGTTCGGGTGGCCTTGCTGCTCATCCGCGATGGGTGCCTTCCTGGGTGAGGGTGACGAAGGCGTCCTCCAAACTGGCGGCCGCCACTTCCAGATTGCGGACGAGGCCGCGCTCGACGAGCGCCAACACGGTCGTGTCCGAGTCAGTGCTGCGGAGCAGTGCCCGGTCGCCGTGGATTTCGAATGACGCCACGCCAGGTAACCCCGCCAGGCCCTCGCTGGGGCCGCCTGCCAGGTCGATGGCGACGAGCGCGCCGCCCGCCATCCGCTTGATCTCCTCCACGGAGCCATCGGCCACCTTGCGCCCGCGCTCGATCACCACGATGCGGTCGGCGTGCTCGTCGGCCTCGGTCAGGTAATGGGTGGAGAACAGTACGGTGTTTCCCCGGCGGGCGTACGCGCGCATCGTGGCCCAGAACGCGCGGCGTGAGGCGACGTCGAGCGCGGAGGTCGGCTCGTCCAGCACGATGAGTTCCGGGGCGCCGGCCATGGCGAGCGCGAAGCGCACGCGCTGGGCTTGGCCCCCGGACAGTTTGTCGACCCGCCAGTCGGCGAGGTCGGTGAGGTCCGCGAGTTCGAGCGTCTCCTCGACGGGGAGCGGGCGCGGATACATGTGTGCCGCGAAGGCGACGAGTTCGCGCACACAGACCCGCGGAATGGGGCTGGTGTCCTGCAGCATGGCCCCGACGCGCCCTGACCGGATGGCGGCCTCCGGTGGTCCGCCGAAGAGAGTCACGCTGCCGCTGGTCGGTGTCAGCAATCCCAAGAGCAGCCCGATGGTGGTGGACTTTCCGGCTCCGTTGCGCCCGAGGAGGGCTACACACTCACCGCACCGAATGTCGAGATCGAGCGCGTCGAGAGCGCGCACGTCCTTGCCGTACTCCTTGCCTGTGGCAGCGAATGCGACGGCAAGCGTATCGGTGGTGTGTGCCGTGGGTGGTGCGCCGAATGCTGTGCCGAGAGGGGCGGCAGCTGGTGGGGGTGGGCACATGCGATCTCCTATTTCAAGCCGTCCTGGACGCCGACGCCATGAGCCGTCCACCCCGCACCGCCGACCGTGCGCTGCTGACGACTGCGAGGCGCGAGCCAACTGCCGGCTGGAGGCCAACGCTAGGGGGCGGATCTGGTCCCTGGCAGATGCGAATGTGGGGAGTCGGCCGGGACAAATGTCATGGGACCGTCGCGGCTGCTTTGCGTACGGGCTGGGTGACGGCGAGGATCTTCCTCCCGCCGGTCGGGCTTCCCTGGAGTGGGGCTAGTGGACGTGGCGCCGCAACCGGTAAGGGGTCGGTCGGCGCAGTCTTCGGCTGTTGAGGGCGGGATCGGCGGCCAGGACCTGCGCGTAGACGGTCTGGAGGTCGGGACTGGGGTCGATACCGAGCTGGACGGCAAGCAGTTTGCGAATACGCTCGTAGAGCTGAAGGGCCTCTGCCTGGCGACCGCAGCGGTAAAGCGCAGTCATCAACTGTCCCGACAGCCGCTCATCGAGCGGATGGGAGGTCACCATCTCCCTCAGGCCCGACACCAGCGTGTCAGGCAGAACCTCCGAGCGCAGTGCGACGTCGCTGTACTGCAACCAGGCGGCGACGTGCTCTTCGTCAAGCCGGGTGCGTAATCCCTCGGCCCAGGGGCTTGACAACCCGTCGAGAGGCTCGGCACGCCACAGTGCGAGGGCATCACGAAGCAGGGCACACGCGCGCTCGTGATCGTCGTAATCAAGTGCACCCGCCGCGGCCGTCAGTTTGCGGAAACGGTGTAAGTCCACCTGCTCCAGCGGGACATTCAGTACATAGCCCTCCGTGCGACGAATCAGTCCGGTGCTGTCGGGGTCACCCCCTGGCGGGGGCAGGATCGCGCGGATGCGAGTGATGTAGCTGTGCAGGGTCTTGCGCGCGGCGCGGGGAGGCTGCTGTCCCCATACGCGGTCGATCAACTGCCCGACTGTTACGGCCTGGCGGGCCTCGGCAAGGAGTACGGCAAGAACAAAGCGTTGCTTGGGAGGACCGAGATGGACCGGTTGTCCTTGGTGGGATGCCGCTATCGGACCGAGAATCCGGAACTGCACGGGCTCTCCTTCACATGGGTTGGCCAATTGTTACCGAGTCTCTCCCGTTGGCCCGCGAGTGCTTACCGGTGCTATGACGCGCGTAGATTCTGGCCCTCCCGGGAATCACGGGCGACTATCAGCCTCATCGGCTGACCCTACTCCAATTCTCCGCGAGTTCTCACGAATTGTGCCCTCGGAGTTTAATGACAGCATGCTTTGCGTTGTGTGTGACGAGAGTGGGATCGGCCTTCTTGATGGCGGCGACAGCCAGGTAGGTATCCTCGCCGGCCGCAAACAGATAAAGACAGCGGTCCCCGAACTGGATCACGCTCTGGTCCCATGTCGAGCTTCTGGTATGGCAGAGCGCTGCGACGTGGCGGCTTGTAGCTTGTATGGCGGACAGTGCCGCGGCCATGAGGCCGGCGGTGTCGTCGGAGACCCCATTCGAATATGACAGAGGGCCGCCATCCCCGGACAATAGAAGGGCGTTGATCACCCCGGGCGTATGGGTGAGATCTTCGGTAATCGACTCATAGGGCATTTCTGCTTTCCTTCTCTGGAGGCCCAGCGTTGGGGCGCGCAGGATCTGACCTGTTGCTGACCGGTTAACAGGCCTGGGTTGTCCTCCGTCGCAGTGGTGCCAAGCGCATCGCTAACTCTTCAGTAGCTCCGGCCGCCGGGCATAGGGTTTCGGTGTTGCCTGTCTGACGAAACAGCGGGCACTCGAACTGCGAGCGCGGCGTCGAGAAGGAGGCGCAGGCGGGCCGGGGTGGGGGCGATGGCGGTGGTGAGCAGGGCGCGGGCGTCGGCGAGCGGGGCCAGTACGGCGCAGCCGTCCGCCGGGTCTTCGCCCAAGTGGACCGGCTCCTCGATGGAGTGGGGCTCGGGTGTGACGACGAGGAGTTGGCCGCAGGCCCGGTGGCCGCCCAGGACGGCGGGGCCGTCCCAGGCGATTGCGGGGACTCCGTAGGCGGTGTGCTGGTCGAGGATGAGCCGCCCGGCGCGGCGTACGGTGAGGCGGGTGGTGAGGTGTCCGGGTGGCTCCGCCGTACGGCCGAGCAGCTGTTCCTCGCGTAGCAGCAGCCGCGAGGAGGCGGCGAGGTCGACGGTGTAGGTCTGGTGCAGGGTGCTGCCGTGCGTGCTGATCAACGGCTGGGGAAGCCAGGTCAAGGACGCGTTCTCGTCCGCCGTGAGCCGTACGTCGTAGCCGGCCGGGTCGGTGGTGGGGCCGCGCAGGGCGATGGTGGCGGCGGCGGTGGTCACCTCCAGTTCGGCCCGCGTCCGCGCGGTGATGTCGAGCGCCAGGCGGTCGCCTCCCAGCGGCGCGCTCATCGCCCCGATCACGCTCACCCGCGCCCGTCCGCCGGATGACCGTAGCCGCCGCAGGTGGAAGGGGCCGTCGCTGTGCAGGAGCGGGAGCGTGGTGGCGCGGCCGTTGTGTTCGGCGCGGATACGGGCGGTGGCGCGGACCCCGTTGCCCCAAGCGCCGTTCTGCTCGCCATCGCCGCCATCGCCGCCATCGCCGCCATCGCCGCCATCGCCCCCTTCGGCGCCGGCTGCTCGTAGCGGCGTGGCGCCCGCGGGCGGGTGGACGGCAACCACGGCGTGCGTCGGTGGCGAGCCGGTCGCGGGGGTCACGCGGCGCTCCCGGCTCGCCATGCGGTCAGGCAGCCGGTCACCCAGTCGGCGACCGGGCGGATCCCGTCGGCTTGGGTGAGGCTGGTGAAGGCGACGGGCAGGTCCCCGCGCCCGCGCTGTGCGTCGGCCGCCATGGTGTCGAGGTCGGCGCCGACGTAGGGGGCGAGATCGGTTTTGTTGACGACGAGGAGGTCGGCGGTGGTGATGCCGGGACCTCCCTTGCGGGGGATGTCGTCGCCGCTCGCCACGTCGATGACGAAGATCTGTGTGTCGACCAGGCCACGCGAGAAGGTGGCGGTGAGGTTGTCGCCGCCGGATTCGAGGAGGATCAGATCGAGTGGCCCGACGGTGGCCTCCAGGTCTTCGACGGCCTCGAGGTTGGCGGAGATGTCGTCGCGGATCGCGGTGTGCGGGCAGGCGCCGGTCTCGACGGCGGCGATCCGCTCGGGCGGGAGCACGGCTTCGCGGCGCAGAAACTCGGCGTCCTCGCGGGTGTAGATGTCGTTGGTGACCACGGCGATGGAAAGCCGGTCGCGCAGGGCCCGGCACAGTGCGGCCACGGCCGCCGTCTTGCCGGAGCCGACGGGCCCGCCCAGCCCGATGCGCAGTGCGCGGCGGCCGCCGTCGGGCCGCACCGGTTCGGCGCTGTGGGAGTGGCGGTCAGGCATGGTCACGGCATGGTCGAGATGCACGGCAACTCCATCGAGGTGGAAGGCGGTTCAGGAGGCGAAGAGGCGGACGGTCCAGGCGGCATGCTGTTCGCCGGTCAGGTCCAGCAGCGGTGCGGACGCGGCCGGGAGGAAGTCGACGCCCGCCTCGGCGACCCGGGCCGCGGCCGCTGCCGCGGCGGCGGCCACGTCGTCGAGTTCGGGAGCCAGCCGCGCCAGTAGTGCGGTCGCCTCGAAGGGGTCGAGGCTGAGCAGTCGTACGGCGGCGGTCGCGGGGCCGCCGACGCTCTCGTAGGCGGCTGCCTGTGCGGCATCCGGCGGGGTCAGCCCGGCCGCGCGAGCGGTGACCCCGAAGACGACGGGTTGGTGTACGCCCTGCGGCCGGTCGCGGGCGAGACGGTCCAGATCGGCCGAGGGCCACGTGGCGCGGGCAGCGCGGAGCAGCTGCCGACCGAGCCGTCGGGCGACCTTGCGCAGAGCGGGCATGGGCGTCCGGGCGTCCGCCGCCTCGTCCAGGAGGAGGGCGTCGTAGCCGGTGGCCGCGGCGGCCGCGAGCCCGGCGGCGGTCAACCCGGCTGTGTGCAGCCGCCCCCGGCAGAACGCTTCAAGGCTTGCGGTGTCGTGTACGCCGCCGGAGGCCACAGCGGCTTCCACACCGCCGGAGTGGGCGTGCCCACCGGCGGGGAAACGGCCATCGGCCAGGATGAGCAGGGCTGCACGGCTCACGGCTATGTGGTCCGCCTTTCCGGAACGGAGAGCTGGAACGGGGAGGCCCGGGCGGCGCCGTCCGCACCGCCGCCGGGTTGGTGCGGGCGCCGTGGCCCGATCAGAACAGGAAGTACCGCTGCGCCATGGGCAGTTCCGTTGCATAGGTGCGGCCCACCGTCTGCCCGTCCACCTTGGTCCGCACGTCAGTGGTGCGGGCGCCGCCGATGGTGACATCGAAGGTGTCGGGGTCGATCTCGATCGCCGGAAGCCCGCTGTTGAGCTTCATATCGGCCTTCGTCACATCACGCGTGCTGGCGATCCTGGCCGGCGGCTTGAGCAGGCCCAGCTTGCCCAGCTCGCCCAGTTCGCCGTCCAGGGCGAGTTCGGGGACGAAGTTGACGGAGTTGGCCCGCGGGGAGCGGCCACATGAGCCCCACACGGCGCGCGGCAGGAACGGCTGCGGCGTGGGGATCGACGCGTTGGCGTCGCCGATCTGCGCGTATGCGATCTGGCCGCCCTTGATGACCATATGCGGCTTCACACCGAAGAACTTGGGCTCCCACAGGACCAGATCCGCGAGCTTGCCCTGCTCCACGGAGCCGACGCGGCCGGCGATGCCGTGGGTGATGGCCGGGTTGATCGTGTATTTCGCGACGTACCGCCTCACGCGGAAGTTGTCCGCCTGGGCGGTGTCCTCGTCGAGGTGCCCGTACCTGGCCTTCATCACATGCGCGGTCTGCCACGTCCGCATGATCATCTCGCCGATGCGGCCCATGGCCTGCGCGTCGGAGGACATCATCGAGATGGCACCCATGTCGTGCAGCAGGTCTTCGGCGGCCATCGTCGACGGCCGGATCCGGGAGTCGGCGAACGCCCTGTCCGCCTCGACCTCCGGGTTCAGATGGTGGCAGACGATCATCATGTCGACGTGTTCCTTGACGGTGTTGACCGTCAGGGGCCGGGTCGGGTTCGTCGAGGCGGGCAGCACGTTCGGGTGGCCGACCAGGCTGATCATGTCGGGTGCGTGGCCGCCGCCGGCGCCCTCGACGTGGAAGACATGGAGGCCGCGGTACCGCCGGCCGTTGCTGCCCTTCTTGCCCCTCCTGGTGCGGGGTGTCATGGGTTCCATGGTCGCTGCGAGGGTGTTCTGCACAAATCCGGACTCGTTCAGCGAGTCGGCGTGCAGGGCGATCTGGATACCGGTGTCCTCGCATACGGCCAGGGCCGCGTCGATCACGGCGGGCGTGGCGCCCCAGTCCTCGTGGATCTTGAAGCCGAGAACACCGGCCCGGACCTGGTTCGTCAGCGCGTCCTTGTTGACGGTGCTGCCCTTGCCGAGCAGCCCGATGTTGACCGGGAACTGATCGAGCGCCTCGAACATCCGGTGGATATGCCAGGCGCCGGGCGTCACCGTGGTGGCGGTACTGCCTTCGGCGGGCCCGGTGCCGCCGCCGATCAGGGTGGTCACGCCGGCCGCGAGCGCCTCGTGGATCTGTTCCGGGCACAGGAAGTGCACATGTGTGTCGACGCCGCCCGCGGTCAGAATCCGTCCGTTGCCGGAGATGACCTCTGTCTCGGGGCCGACGACGAAGTTGGACGCGCGGCTGTCGTCGAACTTCTGCCGGTCCATGGTCTCGGGGTTGTACGCCTTGCCGATCGCGGCGATCTCGCCGTCGCGCAGTCCGACATCGGCCTTCACGATGCCCCAGTGGTCGACGATCAGCGCGCCGGTGATCACGGTGTCCACGGGCTCGCGGTCGCTGTCACTGCCGCGCGCATAGTGCGACTGCCCCATCGACTCGCGGATCACCTTGCCGCCGCCGAAGATCATCTCGTTGCCGCTACGGCCGGGCCCGCCCGCCCAGTCGGCCTCGATCCGGATGACGAGATCGGTGTCGGCGAGCCGTACCCGGTCATCCGCGGTCGGACCATACTGATCAGCGTATTTGGCGCGCGTCAGTGGCTCAGCCATCGAGCTCTCCGTTCCCGTTCTTGATCTGCAGGCCCTTCACCTTGCGCTCCCCCTTGATCGGAACGAGCTCCACGCACCGCTCGTCGCCCGGCTCGAACCGCTCCGATGTGCCCGACGGGATGTTCAGCCGTTTCCCGTAGGCCTCCGTCCGGTCGAAGACCAGCCCGGGCCTGGCCTCGTCGCCGGATCCGTATCCGTCGTTCACCTCGGCGAAGTGGAAGTGCGAGCCGACCTGGATCGGCCGGTCCGACGGGTTGCGCACCAGCAGCCGCGTGACCGGCTCACCGTCGTTGAAGCTCACCAGATGGGGCCGGCCAACCGGCAGAGCGCCCACCGGCGCCTCGCCGTGCTCCTCGCACCTCTCCTCCGGGTGCGGCTCAGGCTCGGAAACCAACTCGAACTTCCCCGGATGAACCGTCACTTCCTCCTCCGGCTCATCAAACGGATCGTGAATCGTCACCAGCTTCGTGCCGTCCGGGAAGGTCGCCTCCACCTGGACGTTTTGGATCATCTCCGGAACGCCGTCCATGAGCTCGTCGCGCTTGAGGACGTGCCGCCCCGACTCCATGACGGAGTCGACCGTGGCACCGGCCCGTGCCTCCTCGTACACATGCGCCGTCAACAGCGCCATGACCTCGGGATAGTTCAGCAGCAGCCCGCGCTCACGGCGCCTCCGGGCGACGTCCGCCGCCACATGGACCAGCAGCCGTTCCCGCTCGTGCGGAGTCAGGTGCATGCCGTCCCCTTTCCTGCTCGTCGCATTGACCCGGTGCGGCGAGGCTCACGAGGACCATTGATTCGGTGGCCGAATGCCCGGTGGGCCGAGTGCCGCTACGTGGTCACCGATCTCGACGGGAAACGGACACGGGGAGAGCGCCCCTAGCCCCCCATGGGGTGAAGCCGACGCACGCCCCGCGGAGAGCGCCCCTACGGTCTCGCAAGAGCCCGCGCGCGCCCCGGAAGGTGCGTCGCCGCGGCGCATGGTCAGGCGTGCGGCGCTTCCGTCGCAGCCGGGCGATCTGAAGTCGTACATGTCGTAGTCCCATGCCACTCGAGCCCGGCTGTGGTCGTCGTTCGCCCGGTCTTCAAGCGATGGGCACAGCTGTTACACAGACGACCCGCGTAGACCCCCGGCCGTCGCGCCAACCCCCTCGCCGGGTATGACGGTCGTGGCCGAAATGACGTGCATCACCTCGCGAAAGGGGCGTGGTGTCTTGCGCTAAGAGTGACCTTCCTGTGAGGGAAAGGCACCGATGACGTGCTCGAAAGCACATGCCGCCTGATCGGAAAGTCGCGGAATGCCCGGTTCCGAAGGTTGGCTGATTCGCGGTGCCGTGTGCCCCGTGGTTACATCCCTTCCGCGCCCAGGCATCCACGAAATCCCGGGCCTTACGGGATCCCGTGACCATGCCGCGGGAGCCGATCCCCCGTCGGCACCCATGCGCGGTCGGAAGCACAACGAGACAGTCATCCAAGGGAGACGCAACAATGAACAACGCGCCCAAGGTCGCCACCCAGGAGATCTCCGACGCCGAGCTGGACAACGTGGCGGGCGGGCTCGGCGTGGTGGGCGATGCTCTCGGCACCGTGGACTCCCTCACCGGCGCCGTCGGCACCGTCGGCCTCGCCACCAGCACGGTTGACGGTGTCACCGGCCTGAACACCACCGGCATCGTCGGTGGAGTCGTCACCACCCTCTGAGGCCGGTACCCCGCCTTCCCTGTGCCCCGGGCCCGCCTGGTCCGGGGCATTCGGCGGTCCGCGGCCGCATCCACGCCCCCTTCCGGAGCCGGAGCCCGGGCATCCGGCCACTTCTCTCGCGGTTGAGGAAAGACTTTCGTGCAGTTCCGCCAGCAGGCCCTTGCCAAGCTGCAGTCGGCAGAGGACATCGATCTGCCGGTGCGTTACGCCCGCCCCCAGGGGTGGCTGGCGCTGGCGGTCACGCTGGTGGTGATGGCCGGCGCCGCCGTATGGGCCGTCACGGGCACCGTGTCGAACACCCTGGAAACCACCGGCATCCTCACCCACGGGCAGGGCAGCTATGTGCTGCAGAGCCCCATCGCCGGTCAGGTGACCTCCGTCCTCGCGCAGGAGGGCAGCACCCTCCGGGCGGGCGCACCGCTGCTGAAGGTCCGCACCACCCGCGGCACCACGGTGGTGCGCACCATCGCCGCCGGCCGGCTCACCACCCTCTCGGTCTCGATCGGCTCCGTCCTCGCCACCGGTGCGAATGTCGCCTCCGTGGAACGTGTCCGCCGCTCCGGCGACCCGCTGGTCGCGACCCTGTACGTGCCGGCTGACCGGGCGGCCTCGGTGCGGCCGGGGGCGGCGGTCGACCTCAGCGTGCAGTCCGTGCCGACGCAGACCTACGGTGTGCTGCGTGGCGAGGTCCAGACCGTGGGCCGGGCCGCCCTGTCGCGCCAGCAGATCGGCTCCTCCCTCGGAGCCGAGCAACTTGGCGAGGAGTTCTCGAAACACGGCCCGCCGGTCGCGGTCCAGGTGCGCCTCCACCGCACCTCCGCCACCCGCTCCGGCTACCGCTGGTCGTCCCCTGAGGGCCCGCCGTACGCACTCGGCTCCATGACCCTGGCCAGCGGCACCATTCACCTGGCCGCCCACCACCCCATCGATTGGCTTCTCCCGTGACCGCGACGAATGAGGGCGGACCGCCCCGGCCCGCCCCCGCCGGAAGCAGCGGCGCGCGCCGCCCCCAGCCGGCCCGCGGACGGCGGCGCGCCCCGCGCGGCGGATCCGGGAGGTCAGGGCCGAGGAAACCCGGGCGCCGGACGGTACGTACCCCCACCGTGCTTCAGATGGAGGCCCTGGAGTGCGGTGCGGCGTCGCTCGCCATGGTGCTCGGACACTACGGACGCCATGTGCCGCTGGAGGAGCTGCGGATCGCCTGCGGCGTGTCCCGGGACGGGTCGCGCGCCAGCAATCTGCTCAAGGCCGCCCGGAGTTACGGTCTGCGCGCCAAGGGCATGCAGATGGAGCCCGAGGCACTTGCGGAGGAGGTCAGGGCCCCGGCGATCCTGTTCTGGAACTTCAACCACTATGTCGTCTACGACGGCATGGGACGGCGGTTCGGCAAGCGCGGCGTCCATATCAACGACCCCGACAAGGGGCGCCGGTTCGTCCCCGTCGAGGAGTTCGGCGCCAGCTTCACCGGAGTGGTCCTGGTCCTCGAACCCGAGGACGCCTTCCGCCGGGGTGGTCGCCGCCCCGGTGTGCTGGGCGCGCTGCCCCCGCGTATGCGCGGCACCACGGGCACCCTGCTGGCCTCGTTGCTGGCCAGTCTGCTGCTGGTGGCGGTGGGGGCCGCGGTTCCGGCGCTCAGCCGCACCTTCATCGACACCTTCCTGATCGGCGGCCAGGACTCGACGCTGGGGCCGCTGTTCGCGTCCATGGCCGTGGCGGTGGTCCTCACGGCCGTACTGACCGGTGTCCAGCAGGCGAATCTGCTGCGCGGACGCATCATCTCCTCCACCCTCAGCAGCGCGCGTTTTCTGCGGCATCTGTTGCGGCTGCCCGTCACGTTCTTCGCCCAGCGCAGCCCGGCGGACCTGGTCCAGCGGCTGCGCTCCAACGACACCGTCGCCGAGACGCTTGCCCGCGATCTGGCCGCCGCGGCCGTCGACGGGGTCGTGGTGGTCCTCTACGCCTTCCTGCTGTGGACGTACGACCCTCAACTCACCCTGGTCGGCGTCGGGTTGGCGCTGCTCAACGTGGTGGCGATGCGGGTGGTGATACGGCTGCGGGCCACCAGGACCCAGAAGTTGCGGGCCGACATCGCGCGGCTGACCACCACGTCGTACACCGGTCTCCAGCTCATCGAGACAGTGAAGGCCACCGGCGGGGAGACCGGCTACTTCCGCCGCTGGGCAGGGCAGCACGCCATCACCCTGGAGGAGCAGCAGCGCCTCGGTGTGCCGAGCGCCGCACTGGCCGTGGTCGCCCCCACCCTCGCCACGCTCAACAGCGCCCTCATCCTGTGGATCGGCGGGCTGCGGGCCGTCGAGGGCCATATCTCGATCGGTCTGCTGGTGGCCTTCCAGGCGCTGGTGGCCCGTTTCACCGCGCCCATCACCCGGCTCAACGGCGTGGCCGGCCGCATCCAGGACTTCTCCGCCGATGTGGCCCGGCTCAAGGACGTGGAGAACTTCCCGGCGGACTCCCTCTACACCCGCGACGAGCCGCGCGAGGACACCCGCCGGCTGACCGGACAGGTGACGCTGGAGAACATCACCTTCGGCTACAGCCCGCTGGACCAACCACTGCTGCGCGACTTCTCGCTGTCCGTCGGCCCCGGCCGGCAGGTGGCGCTGGTCGGCGGCTCCGGCAGCGGCAAGTCCACCGTCTCCCGGCTCGTCTCCGGTCTCTACACCCCCTGGGAGGGGGGCATCCGGATCGACGGACAGCGGCTGGAGGACATCTCCCGCGGGGCGCTGGCCGCCTCGGTCTCCTTCGTCGACCAGGACGTCTTCCTGTTCGAGGGAACGGTACGGGACAACGTGGCGCTGTGGGATCCGTCCATCCCGGACGACGCGGTGGTGGACGCCCTGCGCGACGCCGCGCTCTACGACGATGTGATCGCACGGCGCCCGGAGGGCATCCACTGCCGGGTGGAGCAGGACGGCCGTAACTTCTCCGGCGGCCAGCGGCAGCGGCTGGAGATCGCCCGCGCCCTGGTCCGCCGCCCCAGCGTGCTGGTGCTGGACGAGGTCACCAGCGCCCTGGACGCGCAGACTGAGCAGATCGTCATGGACAATCTGCGCCGCCGCGGCTGTGCGTGTGTGGTGATCGCCCATCGGCTCAGCACCGTGCGGGACAGCGACGAGATCCTGGTCCTGAACCGCGGCACGGTCGTCGAACGCGGACGTCACGAGGACCTTGCCGCCGCCGGAGGCCCGTACGCCGAGCTGATGAAGGAGCACTGACATGACGTCCGTTCACCCGGCCGCGCCGGTGGCCGCGGACGGCGGCGATGCGGTGATCCAGGCGCTCGGCGCCCTCGGCACGCCCGTCGACTGCGCCGGGCTGCGCAGGCTTCCGCTGGAGGGCCCGCAGGTGCTCTGGCTGGTGGCCGGCGGCGCCCTGGACCTGTTCGCGGTCGACGCCGCCGAAGAGGGGCACTGGCACTTCCTCGGCCGGCTGGAGACGGGCGCGGCGCTCCCGGGCCCGGTCGACGGACCGCTCCACACCCTGCTGGGCCGCCCCTCGCAGGACTGCCAGGTGCGCCGCATCCCGCTGCGCGAGCTGTACCGGCCGGAGGCGTACGACGCGTACGACACGTACGACGGGTCGTACGGCGCGGGCGACGTCGGCGATCCGTACGGCACGTACGGGGGCGGCGGCGTGTTCCAGGAGACCCCGCCCACCCCGCTGGAGCACGCCGTGGCGCTCGGGGTGAGCCGCAGCCTCGGCGTGCTCTTCCAGGCCCTGCTGGACGGCGGGGCCGCGCCCGACGCGGACGCGGCCGACGAGGACCTGCTCTGGCTCCCGGTGCCGCCCGGCAGTGTGCGCTACGGCGCCGAGTACAGCGCCCAGGCCGCCGGTGATCTGCTGATCGACGGCGCGCTGTGGCAGCGTATGGTCAACCAGCAGTACCGGCTCGGCACCGCCGTGGACCGCTGGATCGAGACCATGGAGCGGGCCCACGCGGACCGCACGGCGGCGGGGATCAGAGCCGGTGAGGCCATGCGCTCCCGCGCCGACCAGGCGCTGATCGCCTCCATCGGAGGGCCGCGGCGCGACCGTCGGCCGTCGGACGAGAACACCGACGACGCCGTGCACGCGGTGTGCCGCGCGGTGGCGGAGGCCGCCGGGATGACCGTGCCCGGACCACCGAGGGGCCGCGCCGCCGACGACCGTACGGATCCGGTGGAGCGCATCGCCGCACACGCCCGGATCCGCACCCGCGCCGTCCGGCTGGAGGGCCGCTGGTGGCGGGAGGACACCGGACCGCTGGTGGGCTACCGCGCCAAGTCCGGCGCCCCGGTGGCGCTGCTGTGGCGGCGCGGCGGGTACGAGGCGCTCAACCCCGTCTCCGGCATGCGGATCCGCGTCGGCGCGGGCAACGCGGAGGAGTTCGAACCGCGGGCCCTGATGTTCTACCGCCCGCTGCCCGACAAGCCGATGACGATGTGGCGGCTGATGCGCTTCAGCACCCGGGGCGCCACCGGCGATATCCGTAACTTGCTGATCAGCGGGCTGGTGACGGTGGCGCTCGGCGCGCTGGTGCCGCTGGCCACCGGACAGGTGCTCGGCGGATTCGTGCCCCGCGCGGAGAAGAGCCCCATCGTCCAGATCGCCCTCGCCCTGATCGTCTCCAGTGTCGTCGCGGCCGCCTTCATGCTGCTGCAGAACCTCACGCTGCTGCGGCTGGAGGGACGGCTGGAGAGCACCCTCCAGCCCGCCGTATGGGACCGGCTGCTGCGGCTGCCCACCACCTTCTTCGCCCGGCGCTCCACCGGAGAACTGGCCAGCGCCGCGCTGGGCATCAGCGCCATGCGCCGGGTGCTGTCCGGGATCGCGCCGACGGTCTTCCAGGCCGGCACCGTGGGCGCGATGAACCTCGCTCTGCTGCTGTACTGCAACGCCTCCCTGGCGCTGGCGGTGGTCGCCATGCTGCTGGTGGTCTCCGGGGTCTTCCTGGGGATGGGGCTGTGGCAGGTGCGCTGGCAGCGGCGGCTCGTGGAGAGCGAGAACAAACTCAACAACCAGGCGTTCCAGCTCCTGCGCGGCCTTCCCAAACTGCGTGTCGCCGCGGCCGAGAACTTCGCGTACGCGGCATGGGCCCGTGGCTTCGCGCACTCCCGCGATCTGCATCAGCGCACCGGGCGCATCAAGAACCTCACCCAGGTGCTGGACGCGGTCTACCTTCCGCTGGTCTCGCTCATCGTGTTCATGCTGCTGGCCGGTCCGGCGCGGGGGAGCATGTCGGCGGGCGCGTTCCTGACCTTCAACACCTCCGTGACCATGCTGCTCACCTCGCTCACCCAGCTCACCAACGCCCTGGTCTCGGTGGTCGCCGAGGGAGGGGAGAACTGGGTTGGCGCGGTCGGTGTGGTGGGCGCGGCGGTCCGCGTCGTCCAGCCGAGCGGGCTGGTCATCGACGTAGTGCCGTAGCTGATGGATGCTGATGGCGCCTTGGT
>NZ_JBHWES010000094.1:0-38731 GCF_042734105.1 Streptomyces sp. NPDC059679
TCATCCCCGCAACTACCTGGCCTTTCTCGGACTCGCCGCCGCCATCTGCTGCTACAAGCGCCTCGTCCGCCTCACCACATAGGACACGGTCTTAGGAGAGCTTCGCTAAGTGATGCTGTGTGGAAGATGAAGGTGCTTGGCCCTTCGGAGTCGCCCTGCGGGGGGAGGCTTCAAACCGCGTGTGTCACGAATGCAGAGGGGAGTTCAGGTAGGGAGAGCTTCACGATGCGGTGCTGTGTGAGAGATGAGGGATTTGGCCCCTCGGTGCCGCCCTGCGGGGGACGGTGCCAAACCGCCACATGCTGCGTTGGTTGACGACCGTCGTGGTGAGCGATGTGGAAAAGGCGGCGGTAGAGCCGTCAGGTGGGGATCAGGAAGACGAACGCAAGTGAATCGCTGCTGAAGTGTCGTTAGAAAACAGGTGACATCAGAACCGGAGATTTGTGGTTGCTCCGGGATAAGTCTGGCGGGGGTCCCGTTTACTGGCCAGGCGGTGTCCGGCACGGAGGCGACGTGAGCCTGATCTGCTGCTCTTGCATGGAACGTGAGAAGGCAGGCCCCGATAATGCCGCCTGACTTATACGGGTGGTGAAAGGGAGCGGCCCAAGCGGAGGAACCGTGAGGGCCTGAGTACCGATGCGGGGCATGCTGGCGGACCGGCTCGTAGTAGTGATGAACCCTTTGTAATGAAGGGGGAGCGAAGGGGCCGGGTCATCCGTGGCTGTTTGTTCGTTCAGTCAACCGGAAGTTCTCCGGGAGGAGCTGGGTGGATCAGTTGAAATCATCAGGCAAGTCGTTTGAGATATCGAAATGGGAGGTTCAGGAGGCGTACGAGAAGGTCAAGGCCAACAAGGGTGCACCAGGGGTGGACGGGCGCTCCATCGAGGACTTCGAGAAGGATCTGAAGAATAATCTCTATCGGATCTGGAACCGTCTATCCTCGGGGAGCTACTTTCCCCCTCCGGTAAAAGGTGTGGAGATCCCGAAATCGCATGGCGGCGGGGTTCGTTTGCTCGGGGTGCCCACCGTAGCTGACCGGATCGCCCAGACTGTGGTAGCGCGGCGTCTTGAGGAGAGGGTCGAGCCGATCTTCCATCAGGATTCCTATGGCTATCGTCCTGGGCGGTCCGCGTTGGACGCGGTCGCGGCATGCCGGAAACGCTGCTGGAAGTACGACTGGGTGATTGATTTGGACATCCAGAAATTCTTCGACAGCGTTCCATGGAACCTCGTTGTCAAGGCGGTCCAGGCCCACACCGATCTCCCCTGGGTAGTGCTGTATGTGCGGCGGTGGCTTGAGGCGCCGTTGCAACTGCCCGACGGGACCTTGCAGCGGCGTGACCGTGGGACCCCGCAGGGTTCTGCGATTTCGCCTGTGCTGGCTAATCTGTTTATGCATTATGCGTTCGACATGTGGATGGCCCGGGAGTATCCGGGTGTACCGTTCGAACGGTATGCAGACGACGGTGTTGTGCACTGCGTCAGCGAGAGTCAGGCCCGGAAACTGCGGGAGGCAATCGCGAACAGAATGCGTGAAGTTGGGCTGCGGCTGCATCCCGACAAAACCAAGATCGTGTACTGCCGGGATGGTAATAAGCGCCGACGGCTCTACGAGCAGACGGAGTTCGCCTTCCTGGGGTTCACTTTCCGGGCCCGCAAGGCCATCGACAGGAACGGGGAGAGGTTCACCTCGTTCCTGCCGGCGATCAGCAAGGAAGCCTCGAAGAAGATGAGCGGTGAAGTGCGGCAATGGCGGCTTCACCGACAGATCGGCCGGACCTTCGCCGAGATTGCGCGGGCGATCAATCCAATCGTTCGGGGCTGGATGCAGTACTTCGGTGCGTTCTACCGAACAGCTCTGGTTCCCCTCCTGGAGCGCATCAACGCCTACTTGATGCGCTGGATCCGAAAGAAGTTCAAGCGGCTGCGGACCTTCAAGAAGGCCCATGCGTGCTGGCGACGTATCACGCGTCAGTACCCCAAGCTCTTCGCCCACTGGGCATGGGTTCCCACGTTCTGGTGACCAGGATGATAAGAGCCCGGTGACGGGAGACTGTCACGCCGGGATCTGTGAGGGCCGGGGGGTGAAATTCCCCCCGGCTACTCGACCTCATGCTGCATTGGCTGAAGACCGTTGTGGTGAACGACGAGGAAAGGCGTCGTAAGAGGCGTCAGGTGGGGATCGGGAAGACGAACTCGAGTGAATCGTTGCTGAAGTGTCGAAAGAGTTGAGACGACATCAAAACCGGGGTTTACCGACAGCTTCGGGAAGAGCCTGGCGGGTGCCCGCCTATTGGCCAGGTGGTGTCCGGCATGCAGACGACGTGAGCCCGATCTGCCGCTTCCACACGGAACAGGAGAAGGCGTGCCCCGATACTGTCCGCCCTGGCAGGGGCTGGCGATAGGGAGTGTCCCCGGCGGTGGAAGCCGTGAGGGATCCCGACCACGCTGGCGATAACGGCAGCCCCAACCATGTGCGAAGTCCGGGTCTAGCGTTCGGCTGGAGTTTCCGGCTGCCGGTGAGGCGGCTGTCGACCGAGGACAGAAGCCTGACCAGGAGCCTCGCTGTTCCGCTGTCCGCGGTCGCTATCGTCTCCCCGCCGGAACGCCCGCACCCATGCCGGCCCGCAGGTCGTCCACCAGGACCGCTGCGGCCCCCGGTCCCGAGGCCGCCCCGTACACGTGGTAGTCCGGGCGGATCAATACTGCTTCGGCCCCGTGGCGTGCGAGAAAGGCACGGTAGACGCCGCCCACGTCGGCCACCGACATGTTCTGGGGCGTCCCGTCCCCGGGGAGCAGGGTCACCACGTGCGTGCCCAGGCTCGTCAGGAATGCCGACTGCTCTGCGTCGAGGCCGGTATCCGCGCCCTCTGTCAGCAGCAGGACGAAGCCGCGGCCGACCACGTCGTCGAACAGGCCGGTGCCCCTGAGACCACGTACCAGGCCCTGAGGGACCGTCTCGCCGGCCGGGGACACAGGCGAACCGTCCGTACCGCGTCGAAGGAGCCCCTCCGTCAGGGGCCGCGACAGGTCCGGGACCGTCGGACCGCGGCCACGGCGCCTCGCCAGAATCGTGGCATCACGGTCGGCTGCGGCCACGGGGTCCGTCACGCAGATCATCCGGCCCAGCTGGACCGAGGACAGAATCGACTCGCGCACCTGCGCTCGGCGTTCGTCCGTGTAGGTGTCGACAAAGGACTCCGGGGCGATGCCCCCAAGCACCAGGTCCAGTTTCCACGCCAGGTTGACGACGTCGCGGATGCCCGAGCACATGCCCTGCCCGGCGTACGGCGGCATCAGATGGGCCGCGTCTCCGGCCACCAAGACCCGGCCTACTCGCCAACGCTCAGCCCACTGGGATTGGAAGATGTAGGTGGTGCTGCGCAACAGCGTCGCGGTGTCGGGGGTCACTCCGTGCGGGGCGAGGAGTCGCCAGGCAGTCTCCGTCCGGTTGAGATCCGCGGCCCGCTCGCCGGGCAGCCGCATGAACTCCCAGCGCCGATGCCCGGGACCGCTACCGACCAAGGTGGTTGGCCTGGCCGGGTCGCAGATCTGAATGTTGGTCGGGACGAACTCACTCGGCTCGTGCAGCTTCACGTCGCACAGCAGCCACTCGTAGGAGAATCCGAGGTCGGTGACCGGCACGTCCAGGTGATCACGGACGAAGCTGTTGGCGCCGTCGCAGCCCACTACCCACCGCGCGGTGTACGTGTGGGTTGCGCCGTCCTCGTCTTCGGCCGTCACCGTGACCCGGTCGTCTCGCTCCTCGATTCCCACGACCTGGCGGCCCCGCACCACCGTCACACCGGGCAACGCGGCCGCCCGCTCGGCCAGTAGTTCCTCGAGGGCGGGCTGGTGCATGGTATTGGCGTCAGGCCACCCGTACGGGCCCTGCGCGCGAAAGGCGACGTCGAGGAGGATCTCACCGTCGGCCGAGCGCCACTGGTATCCGGTGGCGGACTCGCTGACCCGGCTGAGGTCCGGGCCCGTCCCGCAGCCGGCGAGCAGGCGCGCGGTCTCGCCGTCGAAGCTGGTCGCCCGGGGCAGGGTATAGGGGCGTCGACGCCGTTCCAGGATCATGGTCTGCCGGCCGCGCTGGGCCAGCAGGACCCCTAACGTGGCCCCGACCGGTCCGTCACCGACGACGATCACATCTGCGTCCGTCTCGGGGCCCGCGCAGGCGGGCGGCTTGTGCGGTGACGTCTCGGGCACGGGGAACCCTTCATCGCAGGGTGGCTGGGGCAGGCGTAACTGCCGTACGGGGAACGGCGCAAGACTAACCACGCGTACCGGCGTTCGTGCCGCTCGAGGGGCTGGACTATCAAATCGGGGGATGCCGGGTGTCTCCGGCGCGAACCTAGGCTTCCGATACTCCGCCTCACCAACTGCGAGGAGCTCGTCCGGTATGACTCAAGCAACGGCGCACTTCGAGAAGTGGGTGAGTGTCTCGCACCCCGCGCCGCAGAGCACCGTGCGGCTTGCCTGCCTGCCGTACGCGGGCGGCTCTGCAAGCTTTTTCTTCCCGGTGGCCAAGGCACTGCACCCGTCGGTGGAGGTGCTGGCCCTCCAGTACCCGGGTCGGCAGAATCGGTTCCACGAGCCGAGGATCGACAACATCCCCGAATTCGCGGACCAGATATTCGCCGCGTTGCGGCATTTGGACGACAAGCCACTCGCACTGTTCGGCCACAGCATGGGTGCCGTCCTCGCGTACGAGGTGGCACTGCGCATGCAGGACGCGGGGATGCCCGCGCCGGTACGGGTTTTCGCGTCAGGTCGCAGGGCGCCCTCCCGCTATCGCGATGAGCGGATACATACGGCGCCCGACCCTGAATTCCTGGCCGAGATGAGGGCGCTCGGAGGCACCGACGAGACGCTGCTCGGTGACCAGGAAGTTCTGGCGATGATCCTGCCGGCCATCCGTAGCGACTACACCGCCATCGAGCGGTACCAGCACGAGCCCGGCCGCCGCCTTGACTGCCCGCTGACCGTACTCACCGGAGACAGCGACCCTCGGGTCTCCCGGGAGGAGGCCGAGGCCTGGGCGGAGCACACCACCGCGACGAGTGAGACGAAGGTCTTCCGGGGCGGCCACTTCTTCCTCGCTGACCGCGCGGCCGAGGTCATCGATCTGGTGGCCCAGCGGCTCGGGGGCACTTCTGACCGATGAACGACGGACTGGATGCGGTGGCCCGGACCCTTCGAACGGCGAGGTGACACATGAGCACGATGCTCCTGCTGAATGGGCCCAACCTCGGCATATTGGGCCGCCGCGAGCCGACGATCTACGGCACCGACACCCTGGCCGACATCGAGCAGGCGGTTGCCGACGAGGTGAGCGAGCAGGGCTGGAAGGTCCTGTCCCTGCAACGGGACTCGGAGGGCGAACTGGTGAGCGCCATCCACGAACACGGCCCTGACAGCGTCGGCGCGGTGGTCAACCCAGGCGCTCTCATGATCGCCGGCTGGAGCCTGCGCGACGCGCTCGCCAGCTACGAGCACCCGTGGATCGAGGTGCACCTGAGCAACGTGTGGGCGCGGGAGCAGTTCCGGCACGAATCGATCATCGCCCCGCTGGCCTCCGGGCTCGTGGTAGGCCTGGGCGCGTACGGCTACCGCCTGGCGGCCCGCGCCCTGCTGCACGTAACCGGCGTGTCCCGATGACGGGTCCCCGGAGCGGCCAGACACCGTCAACAAGATCACGACAACGTGCTTCGCGATCACGGACCCGTGCGTCGGGAGGACCCCCGCGCCAACAGGAGACAGACATGAGCAGCTTGTCCCGAGCCGTGCTGGACGGCGCGTCCGCCACGGAGATCGAGGCCGCCCCGGTACCCGCCACCTACCTGGCCCTGCATCTGCGGGCTGAGGACACCGACATGTTCAAGGGGGTGGCCGACAAGGACGTCCGCAAGTCGCTGCGTCTCGGCCAGGTTCCCATGCCGGAGTTGGCGCCCGACGAGGTCCTCGTCGCGGTGATGGCCAGCTCCATCAACTACAACACGGTCTGGTCGGCCATGTTCGAGCCGATCCCGACCTTCCACTTCCTCAAGCAGAACGCCCGGCAGGGCGGCTGGGCGGCACGCCACGACCAGCCCTACCACGTGCTCGGCTCCGACTGTTCCGCCGTTGTGGTACGCGTCGGCACCGGCGTACGGCGCTGGGAGCCGGGCGACCACGTCACCGTCCACCCCGTGCACGTCGACGACCAGGAGCCCGCCACTCACGGTGACGGCATGCTCGGCTCCGAACAACGGGCCTGGGGATTCGAGACCAACTTCGGCGCCCTGGCCGAGTACGGGATCGTCCGGTCCACCCAACTGCTGCCCAAGCCCGCCCACCTGACGTGGGAGGAGGCCGCGGTCAACCCCCTGTGTGCGTCAACCGCATACCGGATGCTCGTCAGCGACCGCGGAGCCCACATGAAGCAGGGCGACATCGTCCTGATCTGGGGCGCCTCCGGGGGCCTCGGCTCGTACGCCATCCAGTTCGTCAAGAACGGCGGCGGCATCCCGGTGGCTGTCGTCAGCTCCGCGCAGAAAGAGGCGGCGGTGCGCGCCCTCGGCTGCGACTTGGTGATCAACCGCACCGAGCTGGGCATCGCCGACGACATGGCCGACGACCCCCGGCTCGTCGTCGAGACCGGCAGGAAGCTCGCCAAGCTCGTCGTCGAGAAGGCCGGCCGGGAACCTGACATCGTGTTCGAGCACACCGGCCGCGTCACCTTCGGGCTCTCCGTGATCGTGGCACGACGCGGCGGCACCGTGGTGACCTGCGGATCCAGCTCCGGCTACCTGCACACCTTCGACAACCGATACCTGTGGATGAAGCTCAAGAAGATCGTCGGCAGCCACGGAGCCAACTACGAGGAGCAGCAGGCCACCAACCGGCTGTTCGAGAGCGGCGCCGTCGTCCCGGCCATGTCGGCCGTCTATCCGCTCGCCGCGGGCGCCGACGCGTGCCGGATCGTCCAGACCAGCCGGCAGGTGGGCAAAGTCGCGGTGCTCTGCATGGCACCGGAACCCGGGCTCGGGGTGACCGACCCCGAGCTGCGCGGCCGGATCGGGGAGGACCGGCTCAACCCGCTGCGCGGTCTCACCGCCGGCCCCGATTCCAGGGAGCTCTGAAACGTGACCACGGCCCGGCCGGTACGACATGTCGACTTCCGTACTCTTCCCGATGCCCTGTGGCACCGTGGCGAGCGGCAGCCGGACAGAACCGCTTATGTCTTCCTGAAGGACGGCGAGGACGCCACGGAGTCGCTGACCTACGGGGAACTCCACGAGGCGGCGTGTCGCCGGGCCACGACGCTCAGCGCCGCGGGGCTCACAGGCCACAACGCTGTCCTCATGTATCCCTCGGGCCTGGAGTTCGTGCGGACGTTGCTCGGCTGCATGTACGGCCGGGTGGCGGGCGCCCCGGTTCAGCCGCCACGTCGTCGCGCCGAGGTGGAGCGGCTACGCCGTATCGCTGACGACGCCGGCACCTCGACCGTCCTGACCACGACCGACGTCATCCGCGACCTGCGCGAGCGCTTCGCCGACCTGCCCGCCCTCGACGGGCTCGACCTGGTGGCCACCGATGACCCGGGCGCGCTCCACACAGGAGACCCCAGTACGCCGGAACGCTTGCCTGACCCCCAGGACATCGCGCTGCTCCAGTACACGTCCGGCTCCACCGGGCACCCCAAGGGTGTCATGGTCAGCCACGCGAACTTCCTCGCCAACGTGGTCGAAACCGATGAACTCTGGCCGTGCGAGCCCCGCGGAACCGTGGTGAACTGGCTTCCGCTCTTCCACGACATGGGGATGCTGTTCGGTGTCGTCCTGCCGCTGTGGGCGGGCATTCCCTCGTACCTGATGGCCCCTGAGTCCTTCATCCGCCGACCCGCACGCTGGCTGGAGGCGCTATCCAGGTTCGGCGGCACCCACTCGGCCGCACCGAGCTTCGCCTACGAACTGTGCGTGCGGGCCGCGGGAAGCGGCATGACCGCAGGCGTGGGCGACCTGTCGAGCTGGCGAGTGGCCGTCAACGGCGCCGAGCCCGTGCGGTGGAGCGTGGTCCGGGCCTTCACTGACACGTTCGCCCTTCATGGCTTCGACCCGATGGCCATGTGTCCCGCCTACGGGCTCGCGGAAAACACCCTCAAGGCCACCGGCACCCGGGCGGACCGTGAGCCCATGGTGCTGTGGCTGTCCGCCGAAGCACTCCGAGAGGGCAGGGCGCAACCCGTCGGGGAACGCACCGACAGTGCCGTCCCGGCGGTCGGCAGCGGACGTGATGTCGCCGGCACTCACGTACGTATCGTGGACCCCGTCACCCGGCAGCCCTGCACGCTGGGCCATGTGGGGGAGATCTGGATTTCCGGACCGTGCGTCGCGGACGGCTACTGGGGCCGTCCCGCCGTCAGCGAGGACACCTTCCGTGCCCGCGTCGCTGACGACCCCGATGACGCCGCCCCGCACCTGCGCACCGGCGACCTCGGCTTTCTGTATGACGGCGACCTGTACGTCACCGGGCGGATGAAGGACGTCATCATCCGCAGGGGCCGCAACCACTACCCGCAGGACATCGAACTGTCCGCCGAGCGCGCCGTGCCGGGGCTGCAACCCAACTGTGCGGCCGCCTTCTCGCTCGACGACGGGGAGCGCGAACGACTGGTGGTGGTCGTCGAGGCCGGCGGACGGGTCCTGGGCGCCCTGGGCGCCGATGGGCTGCGTGAGCGCGTGCGCGAAGCGGTACGGGCGGAACAGCGGATCACACCGGACGACATCGTCGTCGTACGCCGCGGCAAGGTGCCGAAGACCTCCAGCGGCAAGGTACAGCGGCGGGCATGTCGCTCGCTCTACCAGGACGGTGAACTGACCCGCCTGGTCCCGTCCGGCTGGGAGGCGTGATGGCGCGTCTTCGCACAGCCGCGGGTCCTGCCCATGCGAGGATCCAGGGCGCCGGCGCGTACCGGCCGTCGCGGGTCGTGACCAACGACGAGATCTGCGCGCGCATCGATTCGAGCGACGAGTGGATCCGCCGCCGCTCCGGCATCGTCACACGGCACTTCGCCGGCTCCGACGAGACAGTCGTCACGATGGGGACGGAAGCGGCCCGCAAGGCGCTGGCCCAGGCCGGTACCGACCCGGGCGACGTGGGCCTCGTCCTGCTGGCCACGACGTCCTTTCTGGAGCAGTTGCCAGCCGCGGCCCCCCGTATCGCCCACCTGCTGGGGATCCACGCGGCGGCCATGGACGTCGGCGCGGCCTGTTCGGGCTTCTCCTACGGTCTGGCGCTGGCCGGCTCCGTCGTCCGCTCGGGCGAGGCCCGGTTCGTCGTGGTCATCGGCTCGGAGCGGATGAGCGACATCGTCGATCCGGCGGACCGGGGCAGCGCCTTCCTCTTCGGCGACGGCGCCGGTGCCGTCGTCGTGGGCCCGTCCGACACACCCGGCCTCGGCCCGGTCGTCTGGGCGTCCGACGGAAACCAGCACCGGATGATCGCCCACGACCGCTCCTGGCTGGACACCCGTGACGGGTCCGGACCGTGGCCGACCCTGACCATGGCCGGTCCGGAGGTGTTCCGCTGGGCGACCCGCACGGTCCCGGAGATCTCCCGGCAGGCGCTCGACGCGGCGGGGCTCGATGTCGCGGACCTCGCCGCCTTTATCCCCCACCAGGCCAACGCCCGGATCGTGGACTCCGTCGCCAGGTCGCTGGGCCTCGCCCCGCACACCGCGGTGGCCAGGGACGTCGTACGGGCGGGGAAACCTCGGCAGCCTCGATCCCGCTGGCCATGGACGCCCTGCTGGCCCAGGGCGGGCTTTCCCGCGGCGATCCGGCGCTGCTCGTGGGCTTCGGCGCAGGACTCACCTGCGCCGCCCAGGTAGTGGCCCTGCCCTGACGCTTCCTCGTGGCGACATCGGTAACCGATGTATTTTCAAGACCTTGGAATGGTGCCGCGAGTCGGCCGGGTAGCGCTGATACGGACCGGACGTGAGGAGGGCATGTGGAACGCGGCGAGGTTTGGTCGGCTCAGTTTGACGAGGAACGACCTGTCGTGCTGCTCCAGGGAGGCGCAGGGCCAGAATTCCCGGCCATGCAGATCGTCGAACCGGTTACCCCGGCGCAGAAGCTCGGATTCGTCTGGATGTCCGGCGAGCAAGCCGCCGATGCCGACGAGCGACGCTGGATCGTCGAGGAGTTCGGGCCCGAAGTGGTCATCGGCATCGAGGTCTTCTTTGGAGCCGAGGAGGGCCTGGCGGAGAGCGGCGTGGTCCGAGTGGTGCTGCCCAGGGCCGGGAAAGTCTTCTGCACCTGGAGGACGACCGTCAGCGAGGAGTCGCTGACCAAGCGGATCGGCGCCCTGTCCCCGGCCAAACAACACGAGCTGGACATCGCCCTGGGACTCGCCGGCGATCAGTGATCACGCCTCATGCTGACTGCCACGAGTTCCCCTGTGGGGATAGCGTCCTGAGGCGTTCTTCAGGCTACCCCGGTTTGTGCTTGCCGGCTCGGTTTCGTCCGGCGTCGCTCCGCCGACCCGCCCGGTCTTGCGGGCCTCACGGTTTCAAGCAGCCACCGCGTTTACCACCGTGAAGATCCGGGTCGCCGCCAGCATCGGCTACGGGCCGACCGAGAACACCACCTTCACGACCACCCACACCCTATGGGCGGGCGACGCGATCGACGGTCCGCTGCCGATCGGCCGCCCGATCACCGGCACCCGCGCCTAGGTCCTCGACCGCGAGCACCGCCTCGTCCCGCTCGGCCGGATCGGCGAGCTGTACGCGGCTGGCGCGGGCCTGGCGACCGGCTACCTCGGCGACGAGCTCGAGACCCGGCGCCGCTTCGGCCGGTTCTCGCCCGACGTCCGCGAACGCCTGTACCGCACCGGCGACCTGGTCCGCCTCGACCCCGACGGCAACCTGCTGTTCCTGGGCCGCGTCGACAAGCAGATCAAACTCAACGGGCACCGCATCGAACCCGAGGAGATCAGCGGCTGGCTCGCCCGGCACCCCTCGGTCCGCGACGCCGTGGTCGTCGTCGACACCGCGCCCGGCCGCGGCATCCAGCTCGTCGCCGCGATTGTCCCGCGCACCTGCGGCGACACCGACCCACGGACTCTGCGCGCCTACCTGGCCGAGCTGGTCCCGAGCTACGCGATCCCCGCCCGCTGGGTCGTCGTGGACGAGATCCCGCTCACCCGCAACGGCAGGGTCGACACCCCCGCCCTCCTCGACTGCCCTTGCCGGAAACGTCATCCGTGCAGGTCAAGCCGCGTTCCGGTACTCGTGGAGGATGCCGCCGAGGCGATCGTGTCGACGTATGTTGAGGCGGGCTAATGTGTCCGGGTCGTCGATCGGCGGGGGCAAGGGCTGTAGCGGTCTGGCGTTGGCGATGCCCTGGTGTGGTCGGTGTCCGTTGTAGAACCGCTCGAACTCGCGCAGGGTGTGGAGGAGATGTCGCTGGTTCCAGATCAACGTCCGGTCCAGGAGTTCGCGGCGACAGGTCTGTATCCACCTTTCCGCGATCGAGTTCATCCTGGGCGTCTGGATGCCGCTGAGGACGACTTCGATCCCCGCGTCCTTGAGGGCGGCATCGAAGAGGACGGGGAACTTTCCGTCCCGGTCCCGGATCATGAACCGTGCCCGGCAGCCGAGGTCTTCGAGGTCCATGACCAGGTTCTTCGCCGCTTGCGCTACCCAGGAGGCGATCGGATGTGTGGTGGCGCCCAGGATCCGGATCCGGCGACTGCCGTGTTCGATCACCACGAGCACGTACATCCGTACCCCCGGCAGGGTGACTGTTTCCATGAAGTCGCAGGCCAGCAGGGCATCAGCCTGGCTGCGAAGGAAGCTGGCCCAGGTACTGGAGTTCCGCTCGGGCGCCGGGTCGATGCCGGCCTTCTTCAGGATGTCCCAGACGGTGGACGCGCCCACTTTCACCCCCAGCACGAGCAGCTCGCCGTGCAGGCGCCGGTACCCCCAGCTCGGGTTCTCCTTTGCCAGCCGCAGCACCAGAATGCGGATCGAGCGCACTGTGCGCGGCCGTCCCGGGCGTTTGGGCCGGCAGGAGGTGGCATGGCGGCGTGCGACGAGGCTGCGGTGCCAACGCAGTACCGTGTCGGGGCGTACGAGCAGCCGTAACCGTCGCAAGACGTGCAGGGGCAGTCGGTGCAGCAGCGCCGCCAGGTACGCCCGATCGTTGGGCGTGAACCCAACCTTGTCCTCGCCGAGTTGGCGTTCCAGCACGGTGATCTGGTGGCGCAAGGCGAGGATCTCCGCGTCCTTGTCCCGGTCGGTCATCGGCAGCAGACGAAGCATCGCGAACGCGTTCGACACACCCAGGTAAGCCAGTCGCAGCAGCACGATCGATCATCATGACGCGTGAACCACCGACTACGCGAGAGCGCCTACTCGAGCGACGAGGCCGACGACCGCCAGTCCCGATACAGCCCTCCGACCAGGGCGGATGACATTCTCGGCAAGCACAGGGTCAACCGGGAGATCAAACGCCGCGTCGACGTCGTCCAGATCTTCCCCAACCCCGCCGCCCTCGAGCGGCTCACCACCGCCGTCCTCATCGAGATGCACGACGAATGGATCGCCTTCCCCCGCAGCTACCTCCCCAAGGGCGGCATGGACTCCGTCTATCCCACGGCCGAAGATCCCCCCGACGCGGTTACACCACCACAGGGGACATGACCATGCCCAGGATGGTGCACAGCCGCTTCACGCCGTAACGGCGTTGATGGTCTGCGACGAACTGGAAGCGGTTCACCAGCGCGTCTCCCCGGCGAAATACTTCGCCGCCTTCCGCAGGATCTCGCGCTCTTCCTCCAGCTCACGGACCTTCTTGCGCAGAGCGGCGTTCTCCGCCTCCAACGGCGTCGGCGGCTCTGCCGGCACCTCCGCCCGGCGCCCCCGGGGTCGACTCGCTCCAGCCGCCCGGACCCAGTTCCGCAAGGCCTCGGGGTTGATCCCCAGATCGGCGGCGACCTGCCTGATCGTCGCCTCCGGCCGCGACTGGTACAGCGCGACCGCGTCCGCCTTGAACTGCGGCGGATAGTTCTTCATGACCACGAGATGTCCGTTCTCAGATCCTCAGGATCCAGTGTCTCGTGTGTCCAAGATCAGGGGTCAAGGCCCATCTCCAGGCCCGCGCGGACGGCGTCACCGAGGCCGTCGAGCGTCATGAGCAGGAACAGGGTCAGGACGGCGCGGCCGATCGAGCCGAAGTGTTCGGGGTCGGCGCGGGCGAAGAAGACCCAGCCCACCATCGCGTAGACGTACAGCAGGAGTCCGCCCACGAGCAGGAAGCTGACCGTGCCGGGCAGGCTGCGGCCCACCGCGACGAGCACGATGCGCAGTTGGGGCAGGAAGCGGGCGGCGCGCAAGACGCGGGCGAGGCGGAGAAGTCGCAGCACGGTGGTGTTCTCCCGGACGACGGGGAGGAACGCGCAGGCCACCACGAACGTGGCACTTCCTCAGGGTCTCGACCGAGCCGGATGGAATCGGCGAGCAGGGAGTTGACTCGGCGCGCTGTGGGCTCAGTGGCGGAGGATGGCGCTGGCCGCCGACCGGCGGACCACGGCCCCGCAGAGGCGTGCGGCTGGCATGGCTTTCTCGATGTCCTGCGACAGCAGTTGTCGACGACCACGGCAGACACCTGCGGCTCGAGGAAAGTCGATGCCGACGAGTTCGGGAGACGGTTATTATGCCCTGTATCCAGCGCTTTGCTCACGCCGACGAAGAGCGCGGACGACTCACACATGCCTCCGCTGTTCCGCTGTTCGCTGCTTGCCCGAACTGGCAGCCGAGGTGCCCCACGAACAGCGCGGGACGCTGCTCTTCAACGTCGACAGAGCCAGGCGCGTCCGATGAAGATCTTGAGCCAGCCGCGACGACTCGTTGGGCGGCGATGGCGGCACCCCCTTGCCGAGCCGCCCTCGCATTCCGGCTCACACCCGCTTTGGGTACGCAAGTTCATCTCCGGCAAGAGCAAGCAGAACGCCGTGAAGTCGATGGTCGTCACGGACGGTGAAGGTCGCGTGCTGTGGTGCAGCCCAGCACGGCCCGCAAGCTGCGCGGACCTCACTCACGCCCGCCAGTCAGGGCTGGCCGGGCTCTTGGCCGGCGGGCCCGCGGGGAGTCACGATCAAGGTGTCGGCCGAAGGCTGTGAAGCCGGATGAAAAGCGGGTGACTGGCCGTCCACCGCGCCGTCCCCCGGAGACGAAGCCGCAGAGCTCGCGTCGGGTTGCCCGCGCTTGATGGCCGCGTCCACCGCCGCACCGATGCGGCGCAGTGCCGCCAGCTCCTGAGGACCGAGATCATCGATCAGGTACTCGCGGACTGCGGCGACGTGTCCCGGCGCCGCCGCCACCACTACGTCGTAACCGGCCTCGGTCAGCGTCGCGGTGGTGCGCCTTCCGGAACCGGGGATCCGCTTCCGTGCGAGCAGTTCGCGCTTCTCGAGCCGACCGACGACATGGGACAGCCTCGACAGTGACGCAGCCGTTCGCGCGGCCAGGGCGCTCATCTGCATGGTGCGGTCCGGCTGCTCGGAGAGGACCGAGAGCACCATGTACTCGAAGAAGGTCAGCTGAGCCTCGCGCTGCATGCGCGCATCCAGCGCGGCCGGCAGGCTGATCATGATCGCGGAGTTGGCCAGCCACGCCGCCAGCTCGTCGCCGTTCAGCCATCGCGTCTCGGCAACCGGACCGGTGGACGCCCCCGAGCCGGAGCCTTCGTCGGCACGAGCCGTCGCCTCGGATGTCGGCCCGTTCCGTGGACGCCGACGGCGCCGGCCGTTCGTGTCATCTGCCGTGCTCGCCATGAGGACATCCTAGACCCACTTATTGACGCGTCAAGTTCGAAGGAGTAGAACTTGACGCGTCAAGTTCGCTCTGCGGCGCTGAGGCCCGCCCCACACGGAATGGACAACAGATGCAGTCCACGTCGCTCGGCAGGCTCGATGTCCCGCGCATCGGCCTGGGTGTCATGGGGATGTCGGCGTACTACACCGGCGCCGGCCGGGACGGAGCCGAGTCGATCCGCACCATTCGTCGCGCCGTCGACCTCGGTGTCACCCATCTGGACACCGCCGAGGTGTACGGCCCCTACGTCAACGAGGAACTGCTGGGTCGCGCGATCAAGGGCCGCCGGGACGAAGTCGTCCTCGCCACCAAGTTCGGCCTCGTCTCCCACACCGGCCGGCCGGGCCCGGACAGCACCCCCGCCAACATTCACACGGCTGTCGACGGCTCACTGCGGCGGCTCGGAACCGACCGCATCGACCTCTACTACCAGCACCGGGTCGACCCCAACACTCCCATCGAGGAGACGGTGGGGGCGCTGAGGGACCTGGTGGAGGCGGGCAAGGTCCTCCACATCGGACTGTCGGAGGCGGCAGCGGCGACCGTCCGCCGGGCCCATGCGGTCCATCCCGTGGCCGCTGTCCAGAGCGAGTACTCGCTGTGGACGCGGGACCCGGAGGCCGAGGTGCTGCCCACGCTGCGTGAGCTCGGCATCGGACTGGTTCCCTATGCACCGCTGGGACACGGCTTTCTCACCGGTGACATCCGCACCCTGGACGGCCTGGACGCCGCCGACTGGCGTCGCTCCAATCCCCGGTTCACCGGCGACAACCTCACGCGCAACCTGCGCATCGTCGACCAGGTGCGCGAGGTCGCCGACGAGGTCGGGGCCACGCCCGCGCAGGTCGCTCTGGCCTGGCTGCTCGCGCAAGGAGACGGCATCGCGCCCATTCCGGGGACGAAACGCATCGACCGCCTCAAGGAGAACAGAGCCGCCGACGGCATCCGACTCACCCCGGGCCAGATCGCCCGCCTGAACAACCTCACACCGGCGTCCGGCGAACGCCATGCCGAGCCCGACATGGCCGCCGTCGACCAGTGAGAGAAGCGCGAACGCGCCGATTCGCCCCCCGCACCACACCACGTCTTGCTTCAACGAAAGAAACGGAACACCACATCATGTCAAGCAATCTCATTCGGGTCGGCATCATCGGCGCGGACACGAAGGCGAGCTGGGCGGGCGCCTCGCACATACCCGCGCTGGCGGCACAGCCCGACTTCCACCTGGCCGGTGTGGCGACGCGGCACGAGGAGAGCGCGCGCGGCGCTGCCGAGGCGTTCGGCGCCGAGCGTTGGTTCGCGGACCCCTACGCGCTCATCGGTGACCCTTCGATCGACCTCGTCACCGTCGCGGTGAAGGTCCCGGCTCACCGCGATCTCGTCCTGGCGGCCCTCGCGGCGAACAAGGCCGTGTACGCGGAGTCGCCGCTGGGCGCGACCGTCGCGCAGACGGAAGAGATGGCTGACGCGGCCGGCTCACTGCACACCGCGATCGGCCTGCAGGGCCGACTCAACCCCTCGGTGCGCCGCGCGGCGGAGATCATCGCTGAGGGCCGGCTCGGGCGGCTGCTCTCGGCGCGAGTCACCGCGACGACCTTCGGCAACGGCCCGGAGTCGGTGAGCGCGTACGAGTACTTCGACAAGGCAGCGTCCGGAGCCGGTTTCCTCACCATCGCCGCGGGCCACGTCCTGGATGTGGTCGAAGCCGTTCTCGGTGACATCACCGAGATCGACGCCCGCACCGAACTCCTGTGGCCCCAGGTGAAGTTGGTCGACACCGGCGCGATGTCCGCCCGCGAGGTCCCGGATCACCTCGACGCCATCGCCAAGACCTCCTCGGGGGCGCCGGTCGGGGTGCAGATCCTGGCGGGCGTGCCCGCCTCCGACGCCCACTTCAGTCTGGAGGTACGCGGATCGGAGGGCTGGCTGAAGCTGACGGGCGACCACCCCGCGGGCGTTCAGGTCGGCGACCTCACCCTCTCGTCGAGCGTCGACTTCACCGCGCCCGACCGCCCGGTCGCCACCGGCGCGGGACCCACCGCCGCCGACATCTGGACGGGCGCTTCCATCAACGTCGGCGAGGTCTACGCCAGCCTGGCCCGCGACATCACGAACGGCACCCACCACACCCCGGGATTCCAGCACGCCGCCCACAACAGCCGTCTCATCGCCCGAGTCGAACAAGCCGCCCGGACCGGCGTCCGGCAGTGACGCCACCGCACCTCGCGGCACCGTGCCTACTGCCGTGACGGATACGGCGACCGATCCGCGGGCACGGGCGGCCGACATAGGTTCGGACTCGCTGAAGGGTTCCTGAGGCCCACCCCCCGATCAGGGAGTCGTTGATGATGTCAGTCCCTCGTCACCGTGGCCCTCGCGGCGCTTCGCGGCAGGCTCACGGCGTATGACCACCTCCGCGCGCGCCGCTGTTCTCGAAGCGCAGGACGGGCCCTTCGAATTCCGCGACATCGAGATCGAGGACCCGCGGTCCGACGAGGTACTCGTTCGCATGGTCGCGACCGGAATATGCGCGACCGACGCTCACGTGCGGGCACAGCGCATGGCGACGCCGCTGCCGGTGGTGCTGGGGCACGAGGGAGGAGGAGTCGTCGAACGCGTGGGGGCCGCTGTCACCACCGTCGAGCCCGGTGACCACGTCGTCCTCTCCTACCACTCCTGCGGCCGCTGCAAGCCGTGCATGTCCTCGCACGCGGCCTACTGCGACAACGTCTGGGCGGCCAACTTCGCAGGTGCCCGCCTGGACGGCTCGAACGGTCTCCACGTCGCCCACGGTACTGAGCCGCACGGTCACTTCTTCGGCCAGTCCTCGTTCGCCACCCACGCCCTGACGCACCAACGGAACACGATCAAGGTCCCCCGCGATCTGCCCCTCGACGTCATGGCTCCGCTGGGATGCGGGCTGCAGACGGGCGCGGGGGCCGTACTCAAGGCCCTCGCCGTGCCGGCGGGAGCGTCCTTCGCGGTCTTCGGCGTGGGAGCGGTGGGCCTGGCGGCGGTCATGGCGGCACATGCCGCGGGTGCCACCACCATCGTCGCCGTCGACGTCGACGCCGGCCGCCTCGATCTGGCCCGCGATCTCGGAGCGACGCACCTCGTCGACCCCGGCCAGGTCGAGGATCTGACCGGCGCGCTCCGCGCCGTCGACGAACGCGGCCTGGAGTACGTCCTCGACACGAGCGGCCGCACGGAGAACCTCGACGCCGGGGTCGGCGCCCTGGCACCGATGGGCCGATTCGGCTTCGTGGCGTTCCACGAAGGAGCGGGCGCCATGCTCGACGCCGGTCGGCTCACGCTCGGCCAGTCGCTTCAGGGCATCATCCAGGGCGACGCCGTCTCGTCGCTCCTGATCAACGACCTTGCCCAGCTCTATCGAGCGGGCCGGTTCCCCATCGGCCGACTGCTGTCCTTCTACGACTTCGCCGATATCAACACCGCGTTCGAGGATGCGGGCTCAGGCCGCGTCACCAAGGCGGTCCTTCGATTCACGTCACCGGGATAGCCCACCCGTTCGACAGCTTCCCAAGAACCCAGAAAGGCGTCCCGCCTATGTGCCAGAGCAGTCAGATACCCATCAGCGTCGAAGAAACCCCGAGCTTCTACGGGATCGACCACTATGGATTCCCCCGCGCGGGGGCGGACGACCCATTGGACCCCGCGGGCTATTACCCCCCGTACTTCCAGAGCGAGCACTTCCAGAAGTACGGCTACCACGTGGAAGAACTGCGCGGCGGCTTCTACTGGGTCACCAGTGCCGGCTACGACGCCGCGTTCGTGGTGACCGAGGAGGGCGTGGTCGCGATCGACGCACCCCCGACGCTGGGCGAGAACATGCTGGCGGCGATCGAGGACGTCACCGACCGACCCGTGACCCACGTCATCTACAGCCACTGGCACGCCGATCACATCGGCGCGGCCTCCGTGTTCGGTCCCGACGTCGAGATCGTCGCCCACCGCATCACCAAGGAACTCCTGGAGCGCTTCCCCGACCCGAAGCGCCCCCTGCCGACGAGGACCTTCGACGACGAACTCGTCCTCGAAGTGGGCGGCATGAGCCTGCAGCTCTCCTACAAGGGGGAGAACCACTGCCCCGGCAACATCTTCATCTACGCACCGCGGCAGAAGGTGCTCACGGCCGTCGACATCGTCAGTCCGGGAAGCGTCACGTTCATGCACTGCGACGCCTCGCAGAACATCTCCGGCTGGTACGAAGCTCAGTCCCAGATCCTCGAATACGACTTCGACTACTTCGTCGGCGGGCACCACATGCATTACGGCACCTACGAGCAGGTGAAGCTGTGCGTGGAGTACTTCACCGACGTGCTCGAGGGGGCGACTGCGGCGGTCGAGCGGTTCAGCCGCTCGGATGCGCTCGCCGACATCGTGACCGGCACCGGCTGGAACAGGATCTTCGTCGGTACCGAGAACTGGATCAGCTCCATGGCGAACTACACCACCCGCCACGTCCTCGAGAAGGAGACGAGCGACGGCCGGCTCTGGTGGGAACGGCTGGCAGGAGCCACCACCCAGACCAAGTACCACGCGTACACCGTGCTGGAATCGATCCGCCTCGAACGGCCCCGGCCCGACTACCGCCTGCGGGGCGAGAATCCCCCGGTCTTCCTGACCTGACACCGTTCTGAACGGTGCGAGCAAACCCTTGTACACGAGAAGGATCATCATGAAAGCCGTCGTCATCACCTCGTTCGGCGAACCCTCCGTGTTGCGGGTTGCGGAGGCTCCGCGACCGGTGCCGGGTCCGGGTCAGGTACTGGTGCGGGTTCACGCCGCGGGGGTGAACCCCGCGGAGATCCAGGCACGCGCCGGAGTGTTCCGCCTGCGTGCTCCCGCCATCATCGGATTCGAGTTCGCCGGCGTCGTCGAGGCGGTCGGCCCGGGCGTCGACGAGGGCGTGGTCGGCGACCGCGTCGCCGGGTGGCCGGACTCCGCCACCCAGGGCTCGTACGCCGAATACACGGTCAGCAGCAACTTCGCGACGATCCCCGACGGCGTCTCCTTCGAGGAGGCCGCGGCTACTGTCATCGGCGCCGACAACGCGGCGAGGGCTCTCGGGCTTCTGAACATTCGCCCGGGTGAAACGCTCGTGGTCACCGGCGCGAGCGGTGCTCTGGGCGGCGCCGCCGTGCAGTTCGCGCGACAGCGCGGTGTGACGGTGATCGGCGTCGCCGGGACTGCCAACGCCGACTTCGTCAGGAGTCTCGGAGCGACCCCTGTCGCCCACGGCCCGGGCCTGGTCGATCGCATCCGTGCCGCCGCTCCGGGCGGGGTCGACGCCGCGCTCGACACCGCCGGCAAGGGGCTCCTTCCCGCCCTCGTCGATCTTCTCGGCGGCCCCGACCGGATCGTGACGCTCGCCGACCGCGATGCCGCGCAACACGGCGTCGTATTCAGCCCCGGGGGCAGCGGGAACCGCGACCGCGGCCCTGTCCAGGAAGCCCTGAATCTGATCGCCGCCGGCGCATGGACCGCACGCATCGGCCGGAGCTTCCCACTCGACGAGGCCGCGGACGCTCATCGCCTCGTCGCCACGGGCCACACCCACGGCAAAGTCATCCTCCTTCCCTGACTCGGCCAACCGGCCATACAACCACGACAACAATCAATTGGAGAATCCGAAATGCCTGCAGTCCTCGTCCATGGTGTACCTGATACCCACCGACTTTGGGACACCGTCCGTTCCCATCTTCAACGCGAAGATATTGTGACGATCGATCTCCCCGGGTTTGGCGTACCCCTACCAGAGGGATTCACGTCGACGAAAGAAGAGTATCTCGATTGGCTGATCGAGAAGATCGAAGAAATCGGCGAGCCCGTCGACCTGGTCGGTCATGATTGGGGGTCTCTGCTCACGGGCCGTCTCGCGTCTGTCCGGCCAGATCTGGTGCGGACCTGGACAGGCATCAGCGGACCGATCGATCCGGAGTATCCGTGGCACTATCTTGCCAAGATCTGGCAGACGCCAGGCGAGGGCGAGCAATGGATGGCGGACCTCGACCTCGAGGAGTTCGCAGCAAGTCTCAACGAGGCGCAGATGCCGCGCGACGCGGCAGACGAAGCGGTCCGGCATATCGATGCCACTATGAGGGCAAGCATTCTCGCCCTTTACCGTTCGGCGATCGAGGTCGGGGCGGAGTGGAAGCCAGGTCTGAGCAAGGTGACCGCACCAGCGCTAGTGATCTGGGGCCTGGACGATCCGTTTCTTCCTCACCGCTTCGCCGACGAGCTCGGTAATGCCACAGGCGCACGTGCCGTCTTCAAGCTGCGCAGCTCGCACTGGCCGATGATAGAGCGTGCGGCCGATGTCGCGCGCGAACTCGAGGCCCACTGGGCTCACGTGTAAAACCTGCGCTTGGGTCACTCGGGCTCACCATGGCGAACGGCAATAATTGCTCGCTCGCCATGGTGAGCCCGAGTGCCCACGCATGTGTCCGGAAACGAATCATCGTGACGCAGCCCGGAGAGCGTTTCCGGGCTGCACATGGAAGGAGCATCCTCATGACGAATTCAGCACATACCCAGATCGGCGTCGGTATTATCGGGGCTAGTTCCGATCGGGGTTGGGGCGGAATTGCTCACGTCCCGGCGCTGCAGGCGCTCGACGCGTTCCAGATCCGCGCCGTCAGTACGACTCGTATGGAGAGCGCGAACGCGACCGCTCGTCGGCTGGGCGCCGATCTCGCCTTCGACACACATGAGGCTCTGGTCGTGCGACCGGAGGTCGACCTGGTGGTGGTTGCGGTCAAGGTGCCGGATCACAAGCAGATTGTTTCCGACGCGCTGGCCGCGGGCAAGATGGTTTATTGCGAATGGCCGCTCGCAAGAAACCTGTCGGAGGCCGAAACGCTGGAGGGGTTTGCCCGCGAGCGGCGGCTGCGGACGGTTGTCGGGTTGCAGGGCGGCCTGCACCCGCCGATCCTCTTCCTTCGCGACCTCATCGCGCAAGGCGTGATTGGCAAGCCGCTCAGCACGAGCATCCGAGCGCATTTGGCCGACGACATGTGGGTCGGCCGATATGACCCGCCGGTCGAGTACATGGCTCACGCAAAGAATGGCGCCACGCTTCTGACCATCATGCTCGGTCACGGGCTCGAACCGCTTGCGCGCGTGCTCGGCACGTTCGAGAGTCTGTCCGCCGTCGTCGCCAATCAGCGCGGTGACGGCGTCCGCCTCTCCGATGGCGCGTCGCTGCCGAAGGACGCGCCGGATGAGATCGTCGTCGCCGGCGTTCTCGAAGGCGGGATCGTCACTTCGCTGCACTACAGTGCCGGGCAGTCTGCCGACTCGGCGATGGTATGGGAGATCCAGGGCACCGAGGGCAGTGTGCGTGTGGAGTCGGCGTCGGGCTACATCCATTTCACCGATTTCACCATCACGCTGCGCCGCGGCAGCGAGCCCGTCCAAGTGCTACAGGTCCCCCCCGCCTATGCGGCTCCTGACCTGCAACTCGACGCACCCGCAGCGGGGGTCGCCCGCCTCTACGCCCAGTTCGCCGCCGACCTCCGCGACGGAACCGCCGATGCGCCGGATTTCGCGGTCGCACTCGATCGCCACCGGGTACTCGAGGCGATCACACGGGCCGCTGAAACAGGTCATCGGCAGCATCTGTCCCGCCCCGACCGAACGAACTCCCCTCTTTGAACCCGGGAGAGGCACTGCCGCAGGACCCGAGGTGGTGCGCGGATCATCGCCGCGGTCGACAAGGGGACTCCTGGGACGGCTGGTCGCCCGGTGCCCGTCCCGGGTTCCGCATGCGACCCCACCACCGAGTCAACCGTGCCGGAGATCGCGGACAAGGCGTGGACCAGGTGCCGCAAGACGGCGCGGTCCGCCCTGTCGGCGTACACCTGAACTTCCCCACCCGCGTACGGATGAACGTGGCCAGTTCCTGAGGTGATGAGGAGCATTGGTCGGCACTCTGCTGCGTAGTCGGTGTGTGGCGGCAGGGGGTGGTCGGCGATGGTCTTGGATCCGCGTCGGTGGTCGGAACTGCGGCGGTTTCGTGGGCTGTTGGAGTCCGGGGCGATGAGCCTGTCGGAGATCGCCCGGGAGACGGGGCTGGATCGCAAGACGGTCCGTAAGTACCTCGCGGGCCCGGCGACACCACCGCGCCGCTCGGCCAGTGGCCAGGTGGTGCCCAGGAAGATCGACGAGTTCGCGCCGCTGGTCGACGCGATGCTGCGGGCCGAGATCCTGATGAAGGCGTCGGTGATCCACGAGCGGTTGGCCGCGGAGTACGGGTTCACCGGCAACTATCAGCGGGTCAAGCTCTACGTTCATCAGGCACGCCCGAGGATCGCCGAGGAACTCGGCATCACACCGAAGCAGTTGGCGGGCCTGCACCGGCGCTTCGAGGTCGTCCCAGGTGCTCAGGCCCAGGTCGACTGGGGTGACGAGGGCAAGGTCCTCGCTCACGTCGGCATCCCCAAGGTCTACTCGTTTCACATGGTGCTGTCGTATTCGCGCGATCCGTTCTGCTGCTTCACCACCGGCCAGGACCTGCAGACCTTTTTCGACTGCCATCGCCGCGCGTTTGCGCACTTCGGCGGGGTGCCGATGACGATCGTCTACGACCGGACCAAGACCGTCGTGCGTCGGCACGTCGCCCCGGGCGAGGCGGTGCCGCTGCATCCGGAGGCGGTCGGTTTCGCCGGGCACTACGACTTCGACATCGACGTCCTGGCCGCCTATCGGCCCACCGGCAAAGGGCGGGTTGAACGCCAGGTTCTCATCGTTCGCGATCATGTGTTGTCCGGGCGGGCGTTCTCCTCGCTGGAGGAGATGGATGCCGGGTTCGCCGCCTGGGTGCCCAGGCGGCGGGACCAGATCCACAAGACGCATCGGGAAGTCATCGGCATTCGGGCCGCCCGCGACCACGCGGCCCTCAAACCGCTGCCGCCGACTCCGTACTTGGTGGCCGAGCGGCATCTGCGGCCGGTCGGCAAGGACTGCCTGGTCGCGTTTGGCGGGAACCTCTACTCGGTGCCCGCCAGCAAGGTCCGCCCACGTCAGCTGGTCGAGGTCCGGGCGACGAAGTCCCAGGTCATGCTGCATTCGACCGTCCCCGATGCCAGCGGCGAGACGTTGCTGTCCGCCCATCCGCGGGCGGTCGGCCGCGGCGTCGTCGTCAAGGAAGACGAGCACTGGGACGGCCTGCCGGCCGGCAAGAACCGCCGCACCACGACGGGCGACGTGACACCGCCACCGCGTCGCGAGCCGTCTACGGGCGGCCAAGACGGGCCATTGCAGGCCTTGTTGAACCGAGCCGCGGCCACCCGTGTTGAGGTCGGGCGGCGGCCATTGTCGGTCTATGACGAACTGACCGGGACCCGGCCCTTCACCACCAACTCCCCGACGAAGGAGTCGTCTTGAGCGAGCTGACCGGCAACCGCATCCGCACCACGGCCGGCAAGCTCGGCCTGCCCCATCTGGCAGAGACCATCAACGAGTACACCCGCCGGGCCGACGAGGCGAAGATGGGCTACCTCGACTTCCTCGACCTGGTCCTCTCCGAAGAGCTGGCCGTCCGCGACGACCGGCGCTTCCGCCAGGGCCTGCGGCTGTCCAAGCTGCCGCACCACAAGACGCTGGACGAGTACGACTTCTCCTTCCAGCCCGAGCTCGATCCGCGCGAGGTCAAAGACCTCGCCAGCCTCTCCTTCGTCGACGGCAAGGCGAACGCCGCACTGCTGGGGCCGCCCGGGGTGGGCAAGACGCACATCGCCGTCGCTCTCGCGGTCGCGGCCTGCCGGGCCGGCTACTCGATCTACTTCACCAGCCTCGACGACATGGTCCGCAACCTGAAAGCCGCCGAGTCAGCCGGGCGTCTGGTCAACAAACTTGGCACCTACCTGCGGCCGAGCGTCCTCGTGGTCGACGAAGTGGGCTACCAGCCCCTCGAACGCACAGAGGCGAACCTGGTCTTCCAGGTCATCTCCAAGCGTTACGAGAAGGGCTCCATCATCCTGACCTCGAACAAGACCTTCAGCGAATAGGGCCAGGTCTTCGGCGACGAGGTCCTCGCCACCGCGATCCTCGACCGGCTCCTGCACCACTGCGAAGTGATCGCGATCAACGGCCCGAGCTACCGGCTCAAGAACCGCCTCCAGGCCATCGAGCGAGAGACCGAAGTGGCCTGACAACTGGGGACGTTCGCCCGTACGCGACCGGGGAGAAAAGTCTGTACGCCGACACGCCCGGGGGCCGCGTCATCGCGTCGGTCCCTTGCGCGCGGTCGAGGTGGCGGCATAGAGCCAACGGCGCAGGACGAGGGTCACAGCCGGCATCATCAGATACGTCATCAACGTACTGAACAGCAGCGCGAGCATCAGCACCCGCGCCACAAGCGGCCAAGCACGGAGCGCCGGCCCCAGAAGACCGTTGCCGATCAGGGAGATCGGGAGTACGGCCGCGAAGGCGGCGAGCGCCATCTTCCACCGAGGCGGCGCCGTCGTGGGCGTGTCGTGCGCAGTGGTGAACAGGGTCTCCATTCCGGAGAGTTCGCGACGCGCCACCTCGCTCTGATGATGGCCCTCGCAGTGGTCGAACAGTGCGGCCCGCTCAGGTGACGTCGTCCAGTGCCGTGCGGACTCCTGGTCGCGGAACCGGTGGATCAGAACCCATGGCCCGGCGGCCGTGGCAGGCCGGAACAACCCGTCCCCCAGGTGTCCGGGAAACGCTGAGGCGGTGTCGGTCACCCGCCCGAACCACTCCCGGAAGTCCTGCTCGTAGCCGGGTTCCACAGCGCGTGCGGTCAGCAGGGTGACGTCGGCCGGGCCGACGTCGTCCGTCTCGGTCATCGATTCTCACTCCGCCGTCGAGAGCTGTCAGAGCTGCGGTGCCACATGCACGAGGTGCTTGGTCTCCTGGAATTCCTCGATCCCGCGGATGCCGTTCAGGCGGCCCACTCCCGACTGCTTGAAGCCGCCTTCCTCGAACTGGTCGTGGATCATGGCCCAGGTGTTGGTCCAGACGGTCCCGGCCCGCAGTTCGCGGCCGACGCGCAGGGGGCGGTCGACATCACGGGTCCAGATGCTCGCGGCCAGGCCGAACTCGGTGGCGTTGGCACGCGCCACGGCATCGGCCTCGGAGTCGAACACCTCGAAGGTGGCGACCGGCCCGAACACTTCGCGCTGCACGATCGGCGAGGACACGTCGGCGACCTCGATCAGGGACGGGCCGAGGAGCGCCCGATCCCGCTTGCCCCGCACGAGGACGGTGGCGTAGTCGGCCGCGGCGGCCACGGTCTGTTCGACCCGTTGGGCGTTTCCTTCGTCGATCATGGCGCCCATCTCGCTGGCGGGGTCGTCGCCGGACCCGACCCGGACCGTCTCGAGGGCGGCGACGAGCCGCCGCCGGAGTTCGTCGGCCACGCCGCGCTGGACCAGTATCCGGCTGCCCGTCATGCAGAACTGGCCCGCGAACATGGTGACGGCCTTGGTGAGCACGGGCACGACGGCGTCCAGGTCGGCGTCGTCGAAGACGAGCATCGGCGTCTTTCCGCCCAGCTCCATGGACAGCGTTTTCAGCGTCGGGGCGGCCTGTTCCATGATCACGCGGCCGACCGCGGTGGAGCCGGTGTAGCTGAGCACGTCGACGTCCGGGGAGGAGACCAGCTCCGGAGCCCCGGCGTTGCCGCTCTCGGTGAAGACGTTGAACACGCCCGGGTCCAGGCTCGGCGTGTCGGCGATGATCTCGCTCAGCACTCCGTTGACCAGGCCGGTCTGCGCCGGCATCTTCATGACCACGGTGCAGCCGGCCGCCAGGGCGGGTGCGAAGGAACGCGCCGAGAGGATGACCGGTGAGTTCCACGGCACGATCACCGCGGCGACGCCCGCGGCTTCGCGCAGGGTCATCGAGTATATGCCGGGCCGTACTTCGCCGGCCCTGCCGTGGTCGGTGAGGGCCAGCGCCGCGTGGTAGCGGAGCTTGGGGATGGTGCCTTCGACTTCGATGGCCGCCTCGGAAAGCACTTTCCCGTTCTCCCGCGCCAGGAGGGTGATCAGTTCGTCCTTGCGCTGCTCGAGCCGGTCGGCCAGTTCGTGCAGCGCTGCCGCACGCCGGTGACGGTCGCGGGACCAGGCGGTGGAGTCGAAGGCCCTTCGGGCCGCGGCCACGGCGGCCCTCGCCTCCCGCGCACCGCCGTCGGCGAAGATGCCGAGCAGGCCGTTGGTCGCGGGGCTGCGGGACTCGCCGCGGGAGCCGGAGTCCTGCCACTGCCCGTCGATGTAGTGGCGCGCGTGGGGCAGGGTTTCGGACTTGGGCATGAGGTGACCTCTCGTCATGCGTCGCACGGCGTTTCGCCGCGGGTCCGCGGGGACAACGTCAGCGACGCTACAAATCAGGGCCGGTGAGCGAATCGGGCGGGCAATCCGTCGTTTCCGCCGGAGGCGTCGCGCGCCCGCTCCGCCGCGGCCTCCCTGCGCTCACGGCAGCTCGCAACCGGCGTGGAGGTGGCTCAGCTCGGTTCGGGTGTTGATGCCGAGCTTGGCGAACACGTTCCCGAGGTGGTGGCCCACGGTGCGGTGGCTCTGCTCACGACGGGGTGGCGGAAACCGACGCGGTTGCCCGCCACGTGGAGCAGGCCCGCGTTGGTCACTTCCTCCCAGACGGCGTCACCGGCACCCGACGCACGTCCGGCCCGCTGCACCGTGAGCCGGTCGCCGTGCTCCTCGGCCGCCGCGAGCACGGTCAGCAACTGCGCCGGAGGGCTCAGGGCCTCGATCCCGGCACGGAAAGCCCGCTGCAGGCACGGCCCGACGGGCGGTCGTCCTCGCTTCCGGCGATGCTCGGCGTCGTCGAGGTCGCCCCCGAGCGTGGCCAGTTCGTGCAGCGCCAAGGGGTTGCCCCCGGCCTCCCGGACCATGTTCCGCGTCGTCGCCTCGTCGGTGAGCGGCGCCACGGCCGCCACAAGCTGCCGCGCGCTCTCGTCGCTCAGGCCGTCGACCCGCACGTCGGCCACGCCTTCCCAGGGCCGGGCGGCCGGATCGCTGTGATCGGCGAGCACGACGACCACGGGATGCGCTCCCACGCGTCGAGCGACGAACCCCAGGCACAGCGCGGTGGCCTCGTCGAGCCACTGCCCGTCGTCCACCACGACGAGCACGGGCTGCCGCTCGGCGAGTCCGCGGAGCAGCGACAGCACGGCCGCCCCGACCACCAGGCGGTCCGTCGGCTCACCGCTCAGCCCGAGCGCGGTACGCACAGCGGCGGCCTGGGCCGTCGCCAGCAGCTCGACACGATCGGCCAGCGGTCGCAGCAGCCCGTGCAGCCCCGCGAAAGCCAGGTCCGACTCGGGCCGGGTGGCCGAGTGGCTCAGCCGGACGAAGTCCGCGGCCTGGCCGTACACGTGGCGAAGCAGAGCTGACTTGCCGATACCCGGCTCGCCCCACACCACGAGCGCGCCACCGCTCCCGCCGCGGGCCTGCGAGAGCAGCCCGTCGAGAACCGCGGTCTCCTCGCGGCGTCCGAACAGCTCCATCGGCGCTGCCCCTGTCGCAGCTCCGTCACCGGGCCCGCCACGCGCGCACCGCATCACGTCACGCGTTCGGACTGGACGAGTTCGCGGGCGCGCGGCGCGACCTCGTGACCGAAGAGGTTCAGGTCGGCAGGCTCGTCCGAGGCGAGGATGAACCCGGATACGCCGTACTGCAGGGCGAGGTCGGCGATCTGTTCGGCCCAGTCGCCGGGAGTCCCCTGCAACAGGCCGCCGCCGGCGCCGGACGTGAATCGGCCGCTCAGGTTGAGCAGGCGGCTGACCGCCGCGGGCTCCCGACCGGCGGCGGAGGCGGCCTCGTCGATCTGCTCGTTCATCGCGCGCAGCGATGCCGGGCCCTCGGGCAGGAAACCCAGGGAGGGCAGCCAACCGTCGGCGATCCTGCCCGTCAGCCGGAGCATGCGCGGCTTGTGGGCACCGATGCGGATCGGGATGCGATGGGCGGGTGCCGGGCCGCGCTTGGCGCCGTTCACGGTGTAGAACTCCCCGGTGACACGGAGGGGACCGGTCTCGTCGGTGGCCCACAGCCCCCGGATCACGTCCACGGCCTCCTCCACCGCCCGCACGGCCTGGGCCGGTTCGAGCCGGCGGCCTCCCATCGCGACGATGCCGTCCCAGAACGCGCCCGCGCCGATGCCCAGTTCGACTCGCCCGCCGGTCAGCTGGTCCAGGCTCGCGGCGGCGCGGGCCAGCACGGCCGGGGGGCGCAGCGGAAGGCTCAGCACGTTGCCGCTGATCCGGATCCGTTCGGTGCGTGCGGCGACGTACGACATCAGGGTCCAGGTGTCCTGGAACGCCGACTGGTAGGGGTGGTCCTGGAAGCTGACCAGGTCGAGGCCGGCCCTCTCGGAGGTCTGGGCCAGCTCGACCGGCGCCTGAGGCGGGTGGGCGGTGGGGGTGATGAAGCTGCCGAACCACAGTTCGTGGCCGTAGTCGCTCATGGGGTGCTTCCTCCGGGGTGGTTCGCGGCGGGTGTGAGGGCGAAGTTGTCGCCGAACACGCCCTCGGGGTCGTAGACGCTCTTCAGCTCACGCAGACGCGTGAGGGTCCGTGGGGGCCAGGCCGCGGTGATCCGCTCGGGCCGGAGGCTGGACTCGAAGCTGATGTAGAGGCCGTCGAGGAAAGGGCTCAGCCGGGCCCAGGCCCGGTCGACCACCTGGTCGGCACCGCCCATCACCACCAGCGAGAAGTTCGCGTCGCGGTGGGCGTAAGCCGTGGCGTCCGCGGGAACATCGGCGACGGCGCCGCCGACCGAGCGGAGCTGGAACCATCCGATCGCGCCGCTGCGGATCATGCGAGCCGCCGCCGCGGCGAACTGCGGGGTCACGTGCCGGAGCAGACCGCTGCGTGAGACCGGTTCACCCTGGGAGACCGGTGGGTCGTCGCTCGCGTTGTCCATCACGGCCGTGTAGGAGGTGATGACGATGTCCTGGGCGTACATCGCGGAGATCGCGGCCAGTGGCTCCAGCCGGGCGCGCACGGTCTCCGGGTCCGAGGAGTCGACCATGGTGTGGCTCACCGCGAGCGCCGGTCGTCCGCCGCGCGGGGGCGGCACGATGACGAAGCTGGTGAGGTCCCGCGGTGAGTCCTCGACCGCCCGGCCCCACTCGACGAGGTAGCGCTCGAGGTCGCTTGCGTCCTGGGTGAGCCGGGCGAAGGCGACCGCGCCCACGTCGTCGGCCTCGAACTCGAAGGCAGTGACGATCCCGAAGTTCGCGCCCGCCCCTCGCACGGCCCAGAAGAGATCGGGGTTCTCCGCATCGTCGGCCCGCACGACGGAGCCGTCCGCGAGCACCATCTCCACGGCCCGCAGGCGGTCGATGGTCAGCCCGTGCCCGCGCGCGAGGTACCCGATGCCCCCGCCGTGGCGAGGCCGCCCACCCCGACGCCCCCGTAGTCGCCCGAACTCAACGCCCAGCCGTAGGGCTCCAGTGCGGCCGCCACCTCGGCCCAGCGCGCACCCGGGCCGATGCGCACCCGGCGTGTCTTCCTGTCGAGTACCTCGATCGCATTCATCAGTGACACGTCGATGACGATCCCGCCGTCATTGGTGGAGCGGCCGGAGACCCCGTGCCCGGCGCTTCGCCGAGACAGGGCCACGCCGGGATGCCGGCGGGCGAACGCGAGCGCCTGTGTCACCTGCTCGTTCGTCGCCGCCCGCAGGATGATGCCGGGCGCACCACCGCGCAGGTATCCGGACCGCAGCCGGGCGTAGGCCGGATCACCGGGCTCGACGACCTCGGCCATCTCCGGCGGAGCGCCCTCGTAGTCGATCCCCGGCCGGCGCCTGGCGCGCACGGCGGACCGCCGGACCCGCGCGCCCGCCCATCCGCGCGGAAGCACAGCGTCCGCGGCCGCCCGCAGGGCCGGGGCGACCTCGCTCGCGAAGCCTGCCGCGACGTCTCGCTCCTCGGTGTCCAGCACGATGGTGCCCACCCCGTGCTCGACGACGAGTGGCAGCAGGTCGTTCACCCAGTCCGCGGTGGTCCCGGTGAACCTGCCTGTCCGCTCGCCGAAGCCGCCGCGGATTGTGACCCGTCTGCGGATCTCGCGGGGATCACGGCCGGCCCCTCGGGCCGCCTCGTCGACTGCGCGGTTGCCCTGCGTCAGCGTGGCGGCGTCGCACCCCGTCGACCACTCGTCAGCCCGCAGTCCGACCAGCCGGAGCAGGTCTTGGTCCTGGCCGTCCACGGAGATCGGTACGTCGTGCGCGGGCGCGGCCTTCTCAGCTCCCGCGAGACGGTAGAAACGGCCGGTGAACCGGCCGAGGCCACGGTCGAGGACATTCCACAGCTCGCGAACGACGGCGATGGCCTCACCCAGTGCCGCGACCGAATCGGCTGTCCCGGGCGCGGCGGCTGACGGGCCCGCTCGGAAAGCCAGTTCGACCCTGCCTTCGGTGAGCCGATCCAGGCTTGCGACGGCTCGTGCGAGCATCGCCGGATGGAGGGTGGCGGGGCGTGCCTCCAGCACCAGTCCGAGAGAGACCGTCGCCCCGGCGATCCAGGACGCCACAGTCGACGGTTCGAGATCGTCGCCGGCGGTTCCGGCCGGGACGACCAGCAAGTCCAGTCCCCACTGCTCGGCCGGGCCCGCCACTGCGGCCAACCGGCCGGGCCCGCAGTCGGCGTCAGAGGGCAGATGCAGCCCGAACCTCAGCGCGTGCCCGTAGTTCATAGCGCGTGGTGACAGGCCGAGTGTGCGTTCATGGACCAAGGCTGCACGGCGATGATCACAGGCAACAAGCGGGACATGACCAGGTCATCAAAAGTGATACGCTCCAGTATCATGACCGTATGACCGGTCCTCGACAGCCCGATGATTCCTCCGCCACCGCGGGCCAGAGCCGCCCGGAAGCGGGCTACGAACACATCGACGACGACGTGTGCCGCAGTTTTCAGCGCTCGGTCGAGATCGTGGGCAAGAAGTGGAGCGCCGCGGTGCTCCTGGCGGCGATGCGGGGCGCGCGCCGATTCGTCGACTACCGAGCGCGGATCCCCGGAATCTCGAACCACCTCCTGTCCCAGCGTCTGCGTGAGCTCGAGGGTCACCGCCTCATTGAGCGGCTCGTGGTACCGACGACGCCGGTCCAGATCACGTACCGGCCCACCGAACAGGGCGCCAGCCTGATGCGTGTCCTGCATCCGCTGATCGAATGGAGCGCCAAGAACGAGGACATGGACACCTGACGAGCTGTTCGCAGGCCGCCCACGCACCCGATCCGTCGCGTACCGGGACCGGTGATAGCGCGGGCAGCCGCTCGCGGTGTGGCTTCAGCGGTGCGGGAACAGGAACGGGTTACGAGACCAGGACGATCTTTCCCGTGGTGTGGCCGGCCATGATCTCGCGGTGGGCAGTGGCGACCTCGCGGCAGGGGGTAGCTGTCCGCGATCACGATGCGCAGGCGGCCTGCTGTCGCGGCTTCCGTGAGCTGCAGGCGAGCGGCTCGGTGGATCTCGGTGCCGGGATCCGCGCCCGGCACACCACCCATGACGTCCATCGCCTCCTCGGTGCCCACGAGATCGGCGGCCGCTTGCACGCCCTCCGGCGCCACCGCGCGCACCCTGTCCGCCAGTCCCGGACCGTAGACGACCGGGATCGCTCCCAGCTCTCGCAGGAGGTCGTGCTTGACTCGGCTCGCCGTGGCCACGACCGTCGCGCCGCGTGCCACCGCGTGCCACCGCGTGCCACCGCGAGCTGCACGGCTACCAGACCGACGCCCCCCGCGGCACCGGCTACTTCTACAGCGCCTGGCTCACCTACGCCGACGAGGACGGTACGTTCCCGGACGCCGAGGCCTTGGGGGCCTTCTCTACCAGCCGGACGCCGCCTACGGCTTCAGCAAGGGCTGGCGGTTCGAGCTGGAGCAGGCTGATGTCTTCCACATCGTGGCCACCACCCGCCACGACACGGTCGTTACGCGCTGGTCCATCGACCATCCCGTCCACGACCTGTTTCCCGGCCATTCGCGGCAGAAGTGGAAACGCCGCTCCTGCGGTGAAGGAGCCCACGGCCGGCGCTTCTACGACTGGGCCCGCGTCGAAGTCCGGCCCTGGCACCGCGAGGACCGCCGGCACTGGGTTCTCGCCCGCCGCAGCGTCAGCAGACCCGAGGAGATCTCCTACTACATCGCCTACTGCGCCGCCGGCACCACACTGGACGAGCTCATCCGCATCGCGGGCAGCCGCTGGGCGGTGCTTCCAGACCGCCAAGCAGGAGTCCGGCCTGGACGACTACCAGGTCCGCCGCTATCCCGGCTGGCACCGACACATGTGGGCATGAGTCGTCCGGGTCCGAAGATTCCGCCGTTGTCAGTGACTGATGCCCAGCGGGCCGCGCTGGAGGGCTGGGTGCGTCGTCGCACGACGGCCCAGGCTCTGGCCCAGCGGTCGCGGATCGTGCTGGAGTGCGCCCAGGGGCACTCGATCATGGAGGTGTCCCGTCGGCTGCGGGTCACTCCGGACACGGTCCGCACGTGGCGGCGACGCTTTCTCGAACGCGGTCTGGACGGCTTGTGCGACGACCCGCGCCCGGGCGTCCCGCGCAAGATCACCGATGCGGACGTCGAGCGGGTCATCGTCAAGACGCTCGAGGAAACCCCGAAGAACGCCACCCACTGGTCGACCAGGTCGATGGCGGCCGCCACGGGGATGTCGCAGTCGACGATCTCGCGGATCTGGCGGGCGTTCGCCCTGGCTCCGCACCGCTCACAGACGTTCAAGCTCTCCGCCGACCCGCTGTTCATCGACAAGGTCCGCGACGTTGTCGGCCTCTACCTCGACCCGCCGGAGAAGGCCCTGGTCCTCTGCGTGGACGAGAAGTCGCAGATCCAGGCCCTGGACCGCTCCCAGCCGGTGCTGCCGATGATGCCCGGCGTTCCTGAACGCCGCAGCCATGACTATGTCCGAGCCGGCACCACCACTCTGTTCGCCGCCCTGGAAGTAGCGACCGGCAAGGTCATCGGCTCGCTTCACCGCCGCCACCGGGCCGCCGAGTTCAAGAAGTTCCTCACCAAACTCGACAAGGAAGTACCGGCCGGCCACCAGGTCCACCTGATCCTCGACAACTACGCGACCCACAAGACACCCGACATCAAGAAGTGGCTGCTGGCTCACCCGCGGTTCCACCTGCACTTCACCCCGACCAGCGCGTCCTGGCTGAACCTGGTCGAGCGGTGGTTCGCCGAGCTGACCCAGAAGAAGCTCAAGCGCGGCGTCCACCGCTCCGTCCAGGCCCTCGAGCGCGACATCCGGACCTGGCTCGCCGACTGGAACGAACACCCCAGGCCCTTCGTCTGGACAAAGACCGCCGACGAGATCCTCGACAAAGTCGCCGCCTACTGCCGACGAATCTCTGACTCAGATCACTAGCCGTCGCGACCGAGCCGGAATCATCTCCGTCCGGCGATGCCGGTGGCCGCCAAGTCGCGCCGTGAGCAGAGCCCCAGTTTGGCGAACACGTTGGATAGGTGATGCCCGACGGTGCGGTCGCTGATCCGCAGACGGGCCCCGATCTCCCGGTTGGTCAGATCGCCGGCGGCAAGCTGGGCCACCCGGCGTTCCTGTGCCGTCAGCGTGGCCATGCCCGTGCCGGCGGCAGTGGCACGGCGTGCGGGCGCCATGATCAGACGCTGCTCACGCCGGGCCCGCTCGAGCATCGGGCGCGCTCCCAGTGCGTGGAACGTCTCGGCAGCGGCGTCGAGCTGCTGGCGGGCGTCTCGGCGCCGCCGCTGTCGCCGCAACCACTCGCCGTAGAGCAGGCGGGCCCGTGCGTGATCGAACGGGCGCCGGGACGCACCGGGCACGTCCAGCGCCGCCCGGTAGGACCGTTCGGCGGCGGGTTCGTCCAGCAGTGCGCGTGCCAGGTGCGCTGTGAATCTCGCCCAGTGCGCGCCGGTGCGCCGTACCCAGGCGTCGAGCGCCTCGGCGCGGCGCTGGCCGATCTCCGGCCGCCGCGCGTGCACGGCGGCCTCGATCGTGTCCAGGCTTGCCAGCAGAGCGACGATCGGATGTGCTGCCTCGTGCCCGTGCTCGTCCAAGCGGGCGAGCAGGTCGAGTGCAGCATCGGCGCGACCGGCCGCCAGAGCGGCCATTCCACGGTTCCAGTGGGCCGAGGCGCTGACCGCACGGTCGCGGCGCGGCCCGGCCAGCTGCAGGGTCCGAACGGTCAGATGGTCGACGCTGCGGCCGTCACCGCGGGCGGCGGCGAGCCACCCGAGGCAGTTCCGGCACTCCGCAGCGATGTGCTCGGCACCGATCCGCTCGGCCGACGCGAGCCCCTCGGCCGCGGCGTCCTCCGCAGCGCCCCACCGGCCCGCGGCGATGTCGAGTCGCGCGATCCGAGCCAGCGCCGCAGCAAGCGAGGTGCCATCGGCGTGACGGCGGTGCCTGCGGACAAGGGCGTGCACGGCATCGGCGAGTGGCTCGTCGAGGCCCCACACCAGACCGAGCGGCGACGCCGGGAGCAGCTGCGACTCCACCCGGGAGATGTGCGCCATGACGTCACCGAGTTCCGCCGACGACGCTGCCCGTGCCGGGTCCGTCGCTGGCCCCCACCACGTCCGGACGATCGGGAGGACCTCGGGCAGCCCAGGGGCCGTCAGCCCCGCGAGACGAGTGAGGGTCTCGCCGACGAGGTCGTCGCGGGCCGCAGACCATCCCGCGTGCAGGGCAGCGGCGCCGAGCTCCACTCCCATGCGCGGATCATCGAACGCGGCGATGTCGCGACTGATCGATCGGTGGGCTCGTTCCAGAGACCCCTCGGCGAGTTCGAGTACCCCGCGCAGGCCGCGGCTGGCGCGGGTGGCCAGGACCTCGTCGGTCAGGCTCCGGGCATCGGCCAGCAACCGACGCGCCATCGTGGCGTCGCCGCCGTGCCAGGCGGCCACGGCCGCGCCGGCGAGCCTGCGGGTCGCAGCGGCCGGGTCGGCGGACAGCTCGGCGGCCCGCCGCAGGATCGGTACCGCGCCGGCGCCCGAGGGCACCGTCTGCTCGAGCAGCCTGGCGATCTCCTCGTCGACGTCGTGAACGGTCGCGGCCCGGTGCCAGACATGCCCGCGACTGCCCGGGGGAAGCGCGGCGGCCAGGGTCCGGTGGGCGTTCCTGCGCTCAGACGGGGAGGCGCTCGCGTAGACAGCGGCCCGGACCACCGGGTGCCGTAGCGCAGGCCGGTCGGGCGTCCCGGCGAGCAGACCCGACCAGACCGTCTCCTCCCAGACCGGCCCCTCGGCGGCGCGGGAACGTGCTGACCGTGCGAGCGTGAGCTGATCACCGTCGGCACGAGCCGCGGCCATGAGCACGACGAACTCGCGTGCCGGGGTCGGCAAGGTCTGCAGGCGCTCGGCGAAGGCCTTACGCAACCGGGGCCCCACGGGCACCGTGCCGACGGCAAGATCGTCGATTGGCACAGGCAGCTCGTGCAGTGCCAGCGGGTTGCCCCCACCTGCTTTCACCGCGCGGGTGACCTCGGGGCCGTCGAGGCCGGGGTGGGCGGCGCCGACCAGTTGGGCGGCGTGGTCGTCAGCGAGAGGACTCACCGCGAGCGGATCGACCCCCTCCCACGATCCGCCGGCAGGCGCGTCGTGGCCGGCGACCAGGACCACCACCGGATCGGTCCCCACCCGCCGGGCGACGAATCCGAGCACGAACTCGGTCTCCGCGTCGAGCCGGTGTGCGTCGTCCACGACGATCAGGAGCGGGCGGTCGACTGCCATCGCCGACAACAGGGACAGGACCGCCACGGCGGTGAGCGACCGGCCCGCTGCGGTGACCTCGCCCGCGAGCACGCCTCGCAACGCTGCCGCCTGGGACACCGGAAGAGTCGCGATCAGGTGCTCGACCGGCCGGAGCAGCGTGTCCAGGCCGGCGAAGGGGGTCCCGGACTCGCACCGTGCGGGCTGTACCGCCAGCGGGGCGAAATCGGGAGACGCCGCGGTGACGTGGTCGAGAAGTGCGGTCTTGCCGATGCCCGGCTCACCCCAGAGCACCAGGGCGCCACCGGTGCCACGGCGGGCTCGGTCGAGCACCTCGGTCACGGCAGCGACCTCTGCCTGTCGTCCAACGAGCGGAGCCGGAGCACCGGTTGCCCTCATCGCGTCCCCTCAGCCGTGACCATCTTCCGGCCCCAGAGGCCCGTGCCGTACCGTCCGAGGCCGGCGGGATCGTCCGACGCCCCGACGAGGACGACGACCCCGTGCACGAGCGCGATGCCGGTGAGCCCCGCTCGGATCCTGATGAGCGCATCCTCGGGCCCCTGCTGTGGCAGTGCCACCCCACCGAGCCGGGTCCCGTTCGGTGGTGCCGACCTGTCTGCAAATGGTGTGCGCATGCTCAGCGGCCTGCCGCAGGTGCTTCTAGGCCCGCAGACCACGGGCCCGAGTACCTTGACCGATGGCCCCGCCGCCACGGTTAGGGTCGGGTCCCGTTCGTCGATCGCCGACGACGAGCTTGCCCATCGAGCACGCCGAACCGCTGCCACGGCACGGGCAGCGTATGGACGAGGCGCTCGCCGCGGGCGCACGCCGAGGTCGGCGCCGCGGGGCGAGGCGCCGGTGGCCGTGGTCATGGCGACTCCTCCGAACCGGGGCGGACGCCCTTAGGGAGTGGGTCTCCCAGGAAGGCGAGCAGGGCGGCGTTGACCTCGTCGGCGTGAGTCCACAGCAGCCCGTGCGGGGCGCCGTCGATCTCCACGTACTGCGCATCGGGCAGGGCCCGGCGGAAGCGGTGGGCCGTGACTTCGATGGGGAGGATCCGATCGGCGGTGCCGTGCAGGATCAGGGCCGGCGCGCCGCTGGCCCGGACGGCCTCGACGTCGGCGCGGAAGTCCTCGATCCACGAGGAGACGACGGCATGGGCGGCCACGGGGGCGCTGGAGATGGCGACGTTCCAGCTGGCTGTAACCGCCTCCTGGCCAATGCGGTTGCCCAGGTTCTCGTCGAGGTTGTAGAAGTTGGAGAAGAACCGCTCGTACCAGGCGTAGCGGTCGCCCTTGGCCGCGGCCTCGATGCCGTCGAAGACGTCCTGGGGCACGCCGTCTGGGTTGTCGTTCCGAGCCACGAGGAAGGGCTCCAGGGAGGCCAGGAAGGCGAGCTTCACGACCCGCTGGTGGCCGTATCGAGCGACGTAGCGGGCGAGTTCGCCGGTGCCCATCGAGAACCCGACGAGGACGACATCGCGCAGGTCCAGGGTCTCCAGCAGGGCATTCAGATCGGCGGCGAAGGTGTCGTAGTCGTAGCCGGTGCCGACCTTCGACGAGCGGCCGAAGCCGCGGCGGTCGTAGGTGATGACGCGGTAGCCGGCGGAGAGCAGCTCGCGCGTCTGGCGCTCCCAGCTGTGGCCGTTGAGCGGGTAGCCGTGGATGAGGACGACGGGCTGACCCGCGCCTTGGTCCTCGTAGTAGAGCTCGACCGGCGCGCTGTTCTCGTTCCCGATGGTTACGTGTCCCATGATCTTTCCTTTCCGAGGGTGGTGTGCCTGCTATTGACCGACGAGCCGCCGTACCGCGATCGTTGTCGCCTCGGCGATGGTGGCGTTGCCGGCCGTGGACTCCGGGTCGGCCGGGTCGGCGTAGACGGCGAGACCAGCGGCGCGCGTCCCGGGGCAGCACGATCCCGACGTCGTTGCGCTCGCCCTGTGCTCCGGTCCCGGTCCTCTCCCCGATCAGCCACCCGGCTGGCACGCCGGCCCGGAGTTGGCGGGGTCTCCAGGCCACGGCTGTTCCATTCAGGTGTCGTCGGCCCAAATGTCTTCGGCGTGGTCACGGGTGCGTGAGCCGGCGCCGGTGATCGGCCTCCGACAGCCCGCCCCACCGCCGTGCAGCTCCCGGTGGGCCAGGGC
>NZ_JBHWES010000095.1:0-37420 GCF_042734105.1 Streptomyces sp. NPDC059679
GTCCACGCGCCGGTGAGCCCGGTGGCCTCGCTCGGCGGGCCCGGCCGCGCGCCGGGCCGGGCGGCCCCGCCCGCCGCGGTACCGGTGGTCATATGCCGGGCCCAGGCGGGCAGGCGGGGCTGTCGCTGCGCGGGGACGTCCGCGCCGAGCCCTGGCAGGGTCCACGCGGGCACCAGCGGCTGCCCCGCACCCCAGGTCGCGCGGGCCAGGGCGATCCGCTTGGCCAGGTCGGAGGCGTCGCGCGGACGGTCCTCCGGGTCCTTGGCCAGCAGGTCGAGGATCACCCGCTCGAAGGGCTCGGGGATCTCGGGCCGGTGCCGGCGCGGCGGCTCGGGCGGGGTGTCGCGGTGGCCGACGAGCACCCCCCAGGCGTCGTCGACGTCGAACGGCGGCGCGCCGGTGGCCATTTCGTACAGCACACAGCCCAGGGAGTACAGATCGCTGCGGTGGTCGACGGCGCCGCCCGCGATCTGCTCGGGCGACATGTAGTGCGGGGTGCCCATGGCGATACCGGTCCCGGTGAGCCGGGCCGTGAAGCCGATGTCATGGCCGAGCCGGGCGATGCCGAAGTCGCAGATCTTCACCGAGCCGTCGGCCAGCCGCATGATGTTGGCGGGCTTGAGGTCCCGGTGGACGATGCCCTGGTCATGGGTGTATGCGAGGGCGACGGCGAGCTGGCCGGCCATGTCCAGGACGTCGGGGACCGGCAGCGGCCGCTGCTCGTTGTCCTCCAGCAGCTGGCTGAGGTTGCGCCCCTCCAGCAGCTCCATCACCAGATACAGGACGCCCTCGTGCTCCCCGAAGTCGTGCACCACGGTCACCCCGCGGTGCTGCAACGAGGCCGCGACCCGCGCCTCGCGGCGGAACCGCTCACGCAGCACGTCCGTGAAGGACGGGTCCCGCTGCTGCCCCATGGGCTTGAGGCACTTGACGGCGACGCGCCGCCCCAGCGACTCGTCGAGCGCCCGCCACACCTCGCCCATTCCCCCGCGCCCGATCAGATCGAGCAGCCGGTAACGGCCCTGGATCAGCCTGGTGTCCGCCATGGTCCCCCTGCCTCCGGCGGGAGTGCCTCCCGCCGCCCCCGTCGAAGCCGACGGCTCGTCATGGAGCCCTCGACGCATCCCCGTTGTCCAGTATGGCGGCGTTTTGGCGCAACTTGTAGACCGAGGGACGAGTGCCCGGACCCAGCCGTTCGACGGCCCGCAGGATGTGTTTGGGCGGCAGCCACCAACGGAGGGTGGGCGGGATACGGCGCAGCGCCCGGCCGACCGCCCGCAGACGGCGGGTGACGACGGCGGGGGCGGGCGCCGGGCGGCCGTACAGCTCATGGGCGCACGGGGGCAGGCTCGCACAGGGACCGACCTCGTCGCCGAACTCCTCGGCAAGAGCGCCGATCCCGCACAGGTCACAGCGTGTTCACATCGTGGCGGGCTCGCGCGTGGCGATTCGGCCCGGTCGTCGCCCGCCGCTAACGGCGCACCCTCGGCATCCCCAGGCCGATCCAGGAGATGATTTCCCGCTGCACCTCGTTGTTGCCGCCGCCGAAGGTGAACACGACGCTGCTGCGGTAGCCGCGTTCGAGCTCGCCGTGGAGCACCGCGCCCGCCGACCCCTCCTTGAGCGGGCCCGCCGCGCCGACGATCTCCATCAGCCAGGCGTACGCGTCGCGGCGCGCCTCGGAGCCGTACACCTTGACCGCGGAGGCGTCGTGGGGGGTGAGCGCATCGCGCTGGAGGGCGTCCACCATCTGCCAGTTGAGCAGCTTCATGGCGTCGAGCCTGGCGTGGGTACGGGCCAGCCGCCCGCGTACCCAGCCCAGGTCGATGACGCGGCGGCCGTCGGCGAGCTTGGTGTTGGCGGCCCACTGCTGGACGCCGCGCAGGGCGCGGATGGCCATGGTGCCGTGGGCGGCGAGGGTGACCCGCTCGTAGTTGAGCTGGGTGGTGATCATCCGCCAGCCCTCGTTCTCCGCGCCGACCCGGCGGGTGGCCGGCACCCGGATGTTCTCGTAGTAGCTGGCGGTGGTGTCGTGGGAGGCGAGGGTGGTGATGACGGTGCAGGAGTAGCCGGGATCGCTGGTCGGCACGAGCAGGATGCTGATGCCCTTGTGGGGCTTGGCGTCCGGGTCGGTGCGGACCGCGAGCCAGACCCAGTCGGCGGTGTCGCCGTTGGTGGTCCAGGTCTTCTGGCCGTTGACGAGGTAGTGGCCGGTCGCAGCGTCGCCATCGTTTTCCTCGCGCACGGCGCGGGTCTTGAGCGAGGCGAGGTCGGTGCCCGCGTCGGGCTCGCTGTAGCCGATGGCGAAGTCGATCTCGCCGGAGAGGATCTTCGGGAGGAAGTACTCCTTCTGCTCGTCGGTGCCGTACCGCATGAGGGTGGGCCCGACGGTGTTGAGCGCCATGAGGGGCAGCGGCACGCCTGCCTGGGCGGCCTCGTCGAAGAAGATGAACTGTTCCACCGGGCCGAGCCCACGCCCGCCGTACTCCCGTGGCCAGCCGACGCCCAGCCAGCCGTCCGCGCCGAGGCGGCGGATCGTCTCGCGGTAGAACCGCTTCTGCCCGGCCGGGTCGGCGTAGCGGGCGTAGGCGTCGTCGGGGACGAGTTCGGTGAAGTACGCGCGCAGTTCGGTGCGCAGTTGCCGCTGCTCGGGGGTGTAGTCGAGGTGCACGGCCCCTCCTGGAATCTCGCGTCCGCCGCGTAGGCGCCTGGAATCGAGGGGCACGGTAGAACGTGTTCCAACAATACGGAAGGGCCGCGGCCCCGGACGCCGCATCCGCCGAGGCGGCGTCCGGGCACGCGTATCCCGGCCGAACGGGCGGCGGGCTGCGGGCGGTCAGACCGCTCGCAGCCAGCCGTCGATCAGCGCGGGATAGTCGGTGGTGACCGCGTCGGCGCCCAGGGCCACACAGCGCGCCAGCCGCCCGGCGTCGGCGGCCGGCCACGCGTCCACCCGCAGCCCCTGGGCGTGGCAGCGCTCGACCAGACCGGCCGTCAGCTCGGGGCTCAGCTCCGGGCAGACCCAGGTGGCCTTCACCTCCGCGGCGTGCGCGGGCAGTTCGGCCGTGGGGTCGGCGGTGATGAGCCCCCGTTCCACCTGGGGCAGCAGCCGCGCGGCGCCGTCGAGCACCTCGGCCTGGAAGGAGGTGAGCACGACGCGCTCGGGCAGTGGGGTTTGCCGGTCGAACTCGGCCAGAGCGGCCACCGCCTCGGGGGCCTTGATCTCCACCTGCACCAGTCCGGGGAAGGCGTCCAGGGCCTCGCGGAGCGTGGGGATCCGCTCGCCCTGGCCGGCGTCGAGCTCCCGCAGCTCGGCCAGGGAGAGCGCGGCGACCTCGCCCGTACCGTCGGTGGTGCGGTCCACGGTGGCGTCGTGGATCACCACGAGGTGGCCGTCGTGGGACACCCGCACATCCAGCTCGACGCCCTCGGCGCCGGCCTGGTGGGCGCGGCGGAAGGAGCGCAGGGTGTTCTCCGGCTCATCGGCTCTGGCGCCCCGGTGTCCGTAGACCAGAGGACGTACGGCCGGGCGTGGGGTGGCGGGTCGGGACGGTGTCACAGGTGCTCCTCAATGGACTCACGGTGCCGGTCCACTCCCTTGCGCAGCCGCGTGGCGACATCGGAGAACGCCTCGTGCGCGGGGGTGTTGCCGGTCCAGATCTTCTGCAGCCCGGTGTAGATCTGGACATTTGCGTTGGGCACCATCATCCGCACCTGGTCGCCCTTGCGGGTGTGCGGCAACTGCTTGACCGCGGTGGAGAAGTTGGGGTCCTCGGTGAGCAGCTTCGCCAGCGTGGGGGACTTGGTGGCGGCCGGGACCACGGGCATATAGCCGGTCTGGACCGTCCACTGGGCCGCGTTCTCCGGCCGCGCCAGGAAGCGTACGAACTCCGCGGCGGCCTGTTTGCGCTCCTTGGGCACCCGTTTGAACATGCCGAGCCCGCCGCCGCCCGTGGTCACCCCGAACTCCTTGTGGCGGGGCAGGAATCCGGTGCCCAGCTCCCAGCCGCCCGCCTTGGCCATCTCGGAGATCTTCCGCAGCCCGCCGGTTGAGGTGATCAGGGTGGCGATCAGCTGGTTGCCCATGTCCCCGGCGGGGTCGGTGGACATATAGGCGATGCGGTCCTTGTGGACCAGCTTGCGCTGCCACTCCCCGGCCGCGACGGTGGCCTCGTGGTCGATGGTGACGTCCAGGCCCTTGGAGTACGCGCCGCCCCACTGCCAGGCGGTGCACTGGAACTGCCAGTCCCCGTCGATCTTCTGGTACGCCTCCATGGCGACCGGCTTGCCCTGGGTCTTCAGCCGGGTGATCTCCTTGGCCCAGCCGTACATCTCCTCCCAGGTCTCGGGCGCCCGGTCGGGTACCCCGGCCTTCTTGAAGAGGGTGCGGTTGAAATAGAAGAGCGGGGTGGAGCGGGCCAGCGGCAGCCACCAGTGGTGGCCCTTGACCCGTCCCTCCCCCAGCAGCCTCGCGTTGTAGGTGGCGCGCAGCTCGCCGGGGTCGATGTAGTCGTCCCAGGGCTCGAGCGCGTCCCCGAAGTAGAAGCGGTACCACTTCACATCGGACAGCACGCACAGATCGGGCGCCTGGCCGGCGAGCAGCCCGACGACCGCCTTCTGGGCGCATTCGTCGTACGTGCCCTGGAACTGGACCTCCACATAGATGTCGCGCTGCTCGCGGTTGAACTTGTCGGCGAGATCCTGGAGCGCGCGTCCGGGTACGTCCGCGAAGGTGGACCACAGCACGGTGCGGGTGCGCCCGGCGTAGCGGTCGGGAACCGATCCGCCCGGCTGGTCCACCGGCCCGGTGGTGGTGCCGCAGGCGCTCAGCAGCGCGGCGGCCGTGGGCGCCCCGGCCGCGAGGGCGAGAAAGCGCCGACGGCTGGGGAGGCTGTGCCTCGGGCTGGGGAGGCTCTGGCTCAGGTTGGGGAGGCTCTGGCTCACTTCCCGGCTCCCTGGGTCAGCCCGGCGATGATGTAGCGCTGGGCGATGAAGAAGACGATGAGCACCGGCAGGATCACCATCACCGTGCCGGCCAGGATGGCGCCCCAGTTTGCGTAGGTCTCCTGGTCCCGCAGGAAGAGGAGGCCGACCGGGAGGGTGCGCATATCGGCGCTGCTGGTCACGATCAGCGGCCAGATGAAGTCGTTCCACTTGGTCACCATGATCACGATGGCGACGGTGATCACCATGGGCCGTGACATGGGCAGTACGACACGGAAGAGGGTGCGCAGATGGCCCGCACCGTCGATCCGGGCCGCGTCCATGACCTCCTTGGGGAGGGTCAGCATGTGCTGGCGGAGCAGGAATGTGCCGAAGACCGAGCCCAGGCCCGGGGCGATCAGTCCGGCCCAGGTGTTGACCCAGCCCAGCTGGGCGATGGTCAGGAAGTTCGGCAGCAGGGTGACATGGCCGGGGACCATCATGGCGCCCAGGAGGAAGAGGAACAGCCACTTCTTGCCGGGGAAGGGCAGGAAGACGAAGGCGTACGCGCACAGCAGCGCGGAACACAACTCGATGGCGGTGCCGACGACCGAGACCACGAGGGAGTTGAGGAAGAACCGGTCGAAGGGGGCGGCGTTCCAGGCGTCGGAGAAGTTGCTCCACCGCAGGTCGGTGGGGACCCAGTGGGGCGGATAGGCGTAGATCTGGGGGTTGGTCTTCAGCGCCGAGGAGGCCAGCCAGTACAGCGGGCCGGCCGCGATGAGCGCGACCAGGACGAGGAGCGCGTACAGGCCGAGGCGCCGGGCCCGGCCGCCGGGGCGGCGGGAGGGCGCCGCCGGGTCGAGGGCCGTCACTGGTAGTGCACCTTTCGCTCGAGGTAGCGGGCCTGCCCCGCGGTGATCAGCAGGAGCACGGCGAACATGATCATCGCGCCGGCGGCGGAGCGCCCCGCGTCGAAGGCGCGGAATCCCTGGTCGTAGATGAACCAGCTGAGGGTGGAGGTGGAGGTGCCCGGGCCGCCTGCGGTCATCATGGCCAGCACGTCGAACGCCTGGAAGGTGCTGATGGTGCAGGTCACCAGGAGGAAGAAGGTGACCGGTGAAAGCAGCGGGAGGGTGATCCGGCGCAGCCGCGTCCAGGGCCCGGCGCCGTCCAGCGCGGCGGCCTCGTACACCTCCCTGGGCAGACCCTGGAGCCCGGCCAGGTAGACCACGGCGACGAATCCGATGTTCTTCCAGAGGTAGACCAGGATCAGGCCGGTCAGCGCCCACTTGGAGTCGGTCATCATGGCCGGGGCGGTCAGTCCGAGCGGGGCCATCAGCGGGCGTATCAGCCCGTAGTTGGGGTCGAAGACGAACAGCCACAGGGTGCCGACGGCGGCCCCGGAAAGCACATACGGGGCGAAGGTCAGCGTCCGCACCACGTTCCGGCCGCGCAGCTTCTGGTTCAGCAGCAGCGCGGTGGCCAGCCCCAGGACGATGCCGCCGGCCACGATGCCGACGACGAAGACGACCGTGGTCCACAGGGTGGCGCGGAAGTCGGGGTCGGTGAGCAGATCGGTGTAGTTGCCGAGCCCGACGAAGTCCTTGGCCGGGGAGATCATGTCCCAGTCGGTCAGGCTGAGATAGCCGTTGTAGACCACCGGCCAGTAGGCGAAGAGCAGCAGGAAGAAGAAGTTCGGGGCGGCGAACGCGGCGAAGAGCAGATAGTCGCGCCGTCTGCGCCTGGAGCGCAGACGGCGGCCGGCGTCGTCGATGGCAGACAAAGGGAGTTGTTCCTTCCGAACTGCGCCCCGAGGACACCCCCTGGGACGTGCTGGTGACAGCCCCAAGGGATACCAACAGAGTTGATGAGAAGGAAACACCTTGTCGTGTTACAACTTGGCCTACTTCACATGCACGGCTGGCTTTTTCTCACTCCTTCCGTGAACAAGCCCGAGAACACGAGCCTCAGCCGCGCCGGGTGGTCCGCACCACCTCGCCCGGGCGCCAGGTCTGCAGCACCGGATCGGAGCCCTCCACAGCGGTGCGCACCACCTCGGTCACCTCGACGCGGAAGAGGTGGAACGGCTCCGGCGGGTGGACCTCCGCGGCGAAGCGGGCGAGCAGTTGCGGGTCGGTCACCTCCACGGCGCGCCCGCTGACCCGCACGTCGCCGCCGTCCATCCCGGTGTCGGGGCCGGGGTTGGCGTGGATCGCGAAGCGCGCGTCGCGCCGCAGGTCCAGGGCCTTGCGCGAGTCCGGCATCATGCCGAGCCACATCTCGCCGAAGCGGAAGTCCACTTCGAGACCGGTCACCCGCGGGCTGCCGTCCTGGCGCAGGGTGGCCAGCACATGGTGCCGGTAGCGCTGAAACCGCTCCCGCACCACGGTGGAGAACGCGGGCTCCGCCGCCTCGAACCCACCCCAACTGGTCGTCGTCGCACTCATCATGGGGCCCATGCTCCCGGGATTACCGGACACCTTCTGTCGGGATTGGAGCTCACGCGCCTGATCCGGCGGCAGATGGGCGGTCCAGTCCGTCCCGGGCAGCCGATACGCCACCCAGGTCTGCGCATAGGCCGGGGGACGCGGCTGGGAGCGGTGGGTGAGCACGGCGGTGGGCTCCCGGGCGGACCGCAGCACCAGCGCCGCGGGCGTGATGGACCGGTTGTTCCCGCTGGTCTGGGCGGAGGCGCAGCCCGCGTGGTACGCGATGGGCAGGGCGTGGTCGCCGGCGACCAGGCACGGCGACCGCAGCCCCAGCCGGTGCAGCTCGGCCGCGGCCGTCCGGTAGCTTCCGTTGACCTTCTCCGACTGGGCCGCCGAGCGGCCGAGCACCACATGCTGCGAGGCCAGCTGGAGGGTGACCACCACACCGAGCGCGACCGCCACGGGCTGCGGGGAGCGCACGCCCTGGACGGTACGGAGCAGCAGCTCGGCCATGGGGAGCGCGAGCAGCGCGTAGGAGGGCATCAGGAAGCGCGGCGCGAAGTAGCCGATGAGCAGCAGATACGGGATGGCGAGCGCGCCGGCGCAGACGATCGGCAGGATGGTCAGCGCGAGCGGATGGCCGTGGTGCGGGGCGCCCGGGCGGGACACGCGCTCCCGGCGGTCGCGGCGGTCCCGTACGGCGACGACGACCGCGGCGGCGGTCAGCAGCGGCAGCGCCAGCCACCACACGGTCAGCTCCGGGTGGCGCAGCGGCACCTCGCACGGACGGCACAGCTGCGGCCCGTTCAGGCTGCGCAGCGCCGCCCCGACGTTGAAGTGCAGCCCCATGCCGCCCTCGACATCGCTGGAGACCCGCAGCCGCTCCAGGACGCCGCCGAAGCGGGCGTACGCCTCGCCCACCCACTGCGCGGCGCCCAGCGTGAGCCCGCCGAGCAGCGCGGGCAGGGCCGGCCGCCAGGCCCGGATGGCCACGGCCCCGGCCAGCAGCGGCAGGGCCAGCCAGCCCCCGTCGGGGGTCCGTACGAGGGTGACGCCCGCGATGACGGCGGCCAGCCACCAGCGCGCGTTCCGCTCGGCGGGGGCGCGCAGAAACCAGCCGACGGCGGCCACCGCGCCGATCGCCACCCACAGGTTCGGCATCACCGTGGGTCCGCTGATCTGGGTGATCCACAGCCCGGCGAACAGGAGTGCGGCCAGCGCGACCGTGCCGTGGCCGAGCATCCGGCGCCACACCCGGAAGGCGGCGTACAGGGCGGCGGCGGAAAGCACCGCGAGGAGTACCCGCAGCACCGGAATGGAGGAGGTCACGGAGACGACCGGGGCGACCAGCATGCTGATGCCGCGGGAGCGGGGGGCGCTGAAGTACGCGGCCGGGTGGCGCGGGTCGACCTGGGAGACGTACACGGACTCGTCCCAGCCCAGGGCGTGCGCGGTGTGCGGGATGACCACGAGGAGCTGGACGAGGGCGTAACCGGCGGCCACCAGCGCGAGCCAGGGCGCGGGGCGGCGATGGCGCGCCGGCTCGAAGGGTTGCGGGCGCGGGCGCGGGGTGGCGGAGGCCGGGGCGACAGTATTCTCCATGCGCGAACCATATGATGCTTTTGTACCTTTTTCTCCGCATTGATCCATTCAGCTCAGCGCCCAAGGGGTGCCATGAGCGCCGGAGATCCGTAGGATTTTCATCCCGCGTACAGCTCCACCCGTACAGCTCCACCCGGCGGAGAACGGACACGCATATGAAGATGCTGATCAACGTTGCCGAGACCGTGGTCGCCGACGCCCTGCGCGGAATGGCCGCCGCGCATCCCGAGTTGACGGTGGACGTCGAGAACCGGGTGATCGTCCGGCGGGACGCCCCTGTCGCCGGCAAGGTCGCGCTGGTCTCCGGCGGCGGATCGGGGCATGAGCCGCTGCACGGGGGGTTCGTCGGGCCCGGAATGCTGGACGCGGCGTGCCCCGGCGAGGTCTTCACCTCCCCCGTGCCCGATCAGATGGTGCGGGCCGCCGCCGCCGTGGACAGCGGCAAGGGGGTCCTGTTCATCGTCAAGAACTACACCGGCGACGTCCTCAACTTCGACATGGCGGCCGAGCTCGCCGCGGACGAGGGCGTACAGATCGCCAAGGTCCTGGTCAACGATGACGTGGCGGTGACCGACAGCCTCTACACGGCCGGGCGGCGCGGCACCGGGGCGACGCTGTTCGTGGAGAAGATCGCCGGAGCGGCGGCCGAGGAGGGCGCGCCGCTGGACCGGGTGGCGGCGCTCGCCCAGCAGGTCAACGAGTCGTCGCGGAGCTTCGGCGTCGCCCTCAGCGCCTGCACCACCCCCGCCAAGGGCGGTCCGACCTTCGACCTCCCGGCCGGGGAGCTGGAGTTGGGCGTGGGCATCCACGGCGAACCCGGGCGCGAGCGGCGGGCCATGATGACCTCCCACGAGATCGCCGACTTCGCGGTGGACGCGGTGCTGGAGGAGCTGCGGACCGACAACCCGGTCCTCGTCCTCGTCAACGGCATGGGGGCCACACCGCTGCTGGAGCTGTACGGCTTCGCCGCCGAGGCGCACCGGGTGCTCGGCGAGCGCGAGGTGGTGGTGGCACATACGCTCGTCGGCAACTACGTCACCTCGCTCGACATGGCGGGCGCTTCGGTGACCCTGTGCCGGGTCGACGAGGAACTGCTGCGACTGTGGAACGCGCCGGTACGGACCGCCGGGCTGCGCTGGGGCTGCTGACCGGGCCCGGCCCCCGCCACCGATACGTACGCTGTCGCCGTTTGGCCATTCGACTGAGGAGGCGCCCTGTGCCCAGCTCTGTGTCCAGCAGCGAAACCGCCGGCGAACCGGCGCTCGACGCCGCCTTCTTCCACCGCTGGCTCACCGCGGCGGCCGCGGCCATAAGCCGCGAGGCGACCCGGCTGACCGAGCTGGACTCGGCCATCGGCGACGCCGACCACGGCAGCAATATGCAGCGCGGCTTCACGGCCGTCACCGAAGCCCTGGAGAAGGAGCCGCCGGGTCCGCCGGGGGCCGTGCTGATCCTGGCCGGACGTCAGCTGATCTCCAAGGTGGGCGGCGCCTCGGGGCCGCTGTACGGGACGCTGCTGCGCCGGGCGGGCAAGGCGCTCGGCGACGCCGAGCAGGTCACCGTACGGCAGCTGGCCGACGCGCTGCGGACCGGTGTGGACGCGGTGGCCCAGCTCGGCGGCGCCGCGCCCGGCGACAAGACGATGCTGGACGCGCTCCTCCCCGCGCTGGACGCGCTGGCCGCCGACGGCGGGTCCTTCGCGGCGGCGGGCGAGGCCGCGGACAAGGGCGCGCTGGCCACCGTGCCGATGCTGGCGCGCAAGGGCCGGGCCAGCTATCTGGGTGAGCGCAGCATCGGCCATCAGGACCCCGGCGCCACCTCGTCGGCGCTGCTGTTCGCGGCCCTCGCGGAGGTGGCTCCTTCATGAGTGACGCGGAGAAGCGGGTCGGCGTGGTGCTGGTGTCGCACAGCGCCGCCGTCGCCGAGTCGGTGGCGCAGCTGGCCACCGGACTGGCCGGCGGCGGCAGCACCGCGCCGGTCACCGCGGCCGGCGGCACGCCGGACGGCGGGCTCGGCACCAGCGCGGAGCTGGTCGCCGAGGCGGCTCACGCGGTCGACCAGGGCGCGGGCGTGGCGGTCCTGGTGGACCTGGGCAGCGCCGTGCTGACCGTGAAGGCGCTGCTGGCCGAGGGCGACGAGCTTCCTCCGGGCTCCCGGCTGGTGGACGCGCCGCTGGTGGAGGGCGCGGTGGCGGCGGTCGTCGCCGCCTCGGCGGGGGCGGACGTGGACGCGGTCGCGCGGGCGGCGGAGGAGGCGTACGACTACCGCAAGGTCTGATCCGGGACGGGCCCGGGGCCTTCCGGGACGGGCCCGGGGGCGAGCCCGGACTCCGAGCCAGGGGGCTTCGGCATGAAGATGCAATCATCGCACGGACTGGTGACAGGGAAGGTCACCGTTGGTTGAATGCGCCGAGCGCTTTCCGGCCAACCCCTGGAGCGTCCCGTGCGGATGACACGTCGTGCCCTGTTGTCGATCGTCCCGGCGGCGACCCTGTCGGCGGTGGCGCCGCCGCAGCGGGCCTGGTCCCAGGCGCCGCGGGAGGCGACACCCGCCGAGGCCGCCGAGGACCGGGCAACGCTGATCGGCAACACCGTCGCCGTCCTCGCCGGCACCGCCGACTCCAACGCCCGGCCGGAGGTCGCCGCCAAGCTCGCCGCCATCGCCTCCACGGCCAAGGCCCGGCTGACCGCCCTCGACGGCGCCGGGTCGGGCGAACTGTTCCGCGGCCTCCCACTGGGGAGCAGTGACACCAACCTGACGACGTCCTTCCAGTACCTGTACGAGATCGCCCTCGCCACCCGCGCCCCCGGCGGCGCGGCCCCGAGCGGTGACACGGCCGTTCAGCGGCGGGTCATCGACGGTCTGGTCCGGCTCCACGACGACTACTACGGCGACCAGTCGAAGGGCTACTACGGCAACTGGTTCAACTGGGAGATCGGCATCTCCTCCCAGCTGACCCGGACCCTCGTCCTGCTGAAGGACGAGCTCGCCGCGTACCGCCCCGACCTGACCGCCACCTGCGTCGCCTCGATGGACGCCTACCTCCGCAACGGCAAGGCCGGCGATGTCGACCTCGACTCCCGCTTCCACACCGGCGCCAACCTCGCCGACATCACCACCAACCGGATCCTCCAAGGCGCCGTGCTCGGCGACGAGGCCCGTATCACCAAGGCGGTCGCCGACCAGCTGACCGTCCTCGCCACCATCGACCCGTACCACCTCAGCCACAATGTCACCGACGGCTTCTACGCCGACGGCTCCTTCATCCAGCACGCCTCCGTCGCCTACACCGGCTCCTACGGCAAGGGCCTGCTCACCCGCATGGTCCAGGCCATCAAGATCCTCGAAGGCACCGGCTATGCCCAAGGCCAGGACCGCGTCGGCGCCGTGCGCAACTGGGTGGTGCGCGGCTTCGCGCCGCTGGTGTTCGAGGGCTGGATGATGGAGATCGTCAAGGGCCGCGGGGTGTCCCGCAGCACGACCACGGGATACACCGATGTCGCGGAGGTCGTCGAGGCCGTCGTCGACCTGTCCGGCTATGCGGCCGGGGCCGACGCCACCGCCCTCAAGGGCTACGTCAAGTTCGTACGGCAGAATTCCCGGGCCACCCTCGACCCGGCGCGCTTCCTGTCCCCCGTCAGCGTCGCCCGCTACGCCGACATCCTCGCCGACACCGGGATCCCCGCGAAGGACCTCAACCCGGCCGGGCGACACGTCGCGTTCAACGCGATGGACAAGACCGTCCACCGGCGCCCCGGCTACGCCTTCGCGCTGGCCCGCAGCTCACCGAGGATCAGCAAGTACGAGTACATGAACGGCGAGAACCTGATGCCCTGGTTCCAGGGCGACGGGGCCCACTACCTGTATCTCTCCGGCCAGGACCAGACCCAGGCCTTCGGCGTCGACTACTTCACCACCGTCTCGCCCTACCGCCTGGCCGGCGTCACCGCCCCGGTGGAGACCCGCCGTACGGTCCCCGAGCTCTACGGCGGCCTGTGGTACGACAACCCGGAGCACGGCTTCACCTCCTCCTCCGAGTCGCAGAACACCTACGTCTACTTCCCCCGCGGCGCGGGCGGGCTCTCCGGCGGCGCCTGCCTCGGCGCGTACGGCGCGGCCGGGCTCGTCCAGGCCGACGACGTCGCGTACGCCGCCCAGCAGGCCGGTACCCTGCCCGACGACTTCGTCGCCTACCGCAACGCCCGCGCCACCAAGTCGTGGTTCATGCTCGACGACGAGATCGTCGTCCTCGCCGCGGAGGTGGGCGACCCGGCGGGTCGCGCGGTGACAACGACCATCGACAGCCGCGTCAGCCGCCTGGCCCAGCCGGCGGACACCGTCACCCTCACCGGGCGGCTGCGCAACGGTACGCCCTGGTCCGGCACCGGCACCGCCCCGCTGGCCTGGCTGCGCTACGCCGACGCGGACCAGGACACCGCGGTCGGCTATGTGTTCCTGGAGGGGCGGCGGCCCACCGTGGCCCTCGAGACGGTCACCCGCAGCCGCCGCGCCATCCGCGTGTCCAACCCCGACACCATGGTGACCAAGCAGGTCTTCTCCGTCTCCGTCGAACAGCCGGCCGGCGCGCCGACCACCTCGATGGCCTACGCCCTGGTCCCGAACGCGTCCGAGCGGCAGCTGATGGCGTACGCGGGCGGGCCGGTGTCCGTGCTGGCCAACACCGCGCGCGTCCAGGCGGTGCGGCACAAGGGCCTCGGCCTGATCGCCGCCAACGTCTTCGCCCCCGGCCACCACCACGCCGGACATCTGTCGATCGACGGCCCGGCGTCGGTGATCCTCCGTGAGGGGCGCGACGGGACCGTATCGGTGGCGGTGGCCGACCCGACCACCGAGCGCGACACGGTCTCGGTCGTCATCCGGGGCCGCGCCCTGCGGGCCGGCTCGGTGGACGAGGGCGTACGGGTCGACCGCCTCCCCGGCGGCACCCGGATCCGCGTCGCCACCCGCCACTCCTACGGACGGAGCTTCACGGCGACACTGCTCTGACACCAGCCGCCGACGGGCCGACGGGTAGCCGGCAGGTAACCAACAGGCCGAAGAACAAGGGCTCCTCACCCGGTCGGTGGAGGAAATCGAGGAACACCGGGCCGCCGAACATTACTGTCGTGTCATCGCGATCGAGTCCGAGCGGCACCCAGTGACCGGTGGTCATCGAAACTTCCTCAAGGAGCTCGAATGGCTGAGAAGTCCGCCGAAGTCTTGATATCGGAGCCGGACGAACCCGCGATCGACGGACGCGTCGGTGTCGAACCGGCGGGGACGGACATCGAGAGGAAACTCGCCGAAGTACTGGCCGAGGTCGTATCCGCAGAACGCGTTTCGACCGCTGGCCACTTCTTCACCGATCTCGGCGCGAACTCCTTGGTCATGGCCCAGTTCTGCGCACGGGTCAGAAAGAGACCGGACCTGCCGTCCGTGTCGATGAAGGACATCTATCGACACCCCACGATCCAGAGCCTGGCGGCGGCTGTCGCGCACACCGCCGCCGCTGCCGCAACCGCTACCGCCACCGCTGTCGATTCACCGGCACCGACGCAGACGGCACCGCCGACGCGGAAGGCATCGGCGCGCACGCTGGATTACGTACTGTGCGGAACACTCCAGTTGCTGGTTTTCCTGGGCTATTCCTCCGTCACCGGACTCGTCGCGGCCCGAGGCTATGAATGGGTCGCCGACGGCTCGGGTCTGGTCGACACCTACCTTCGGTCGGTCCTGTTCGGCGGCATCGGCTTCGTCGTTCTGTGCACCTTCCCGATCGCCGCCAAATGGATCCTCATCGGCCGCTGGAAGAGCCGCGAGTTCCCGGTCTGGGGCCTGACCTATGTGCGCTTTTGGATCGTCAAAGCGCTGCTCCACGCCAATCCGATGCACTTCTTCATCGGCAATCCGCTGTATGTGCTGTACCTGCGGGCGCTCGGCGCGCGGATCGGCAAGGGAGTCACCATCCTCTCCCACTCCATCCCCGTCTGCACCGACCTGCTCACGGTCGGAGCCGGCACGGTGATCCGCAAGGATGCGTTCTTCCTCTGCTACCGGGCGCACGCCGGACGGATCCAGACCGGCCGGGTCACCCTCGGCCGGGATGTGTTCATCGGCGAGAAGACCGTGCTCGACATCGACACCTCGATGGGCGATGGAGCGCAGCTCGGCCACTCATCCGCCCTCTACCGCGGCCAGGCGGTCCCGGGCGGCGAGCGCCATCACGGGTCACCGGCACAGCCGACACAGATCGACCATGTGAGGGTCGGACCCGCCCGGTGCGGTACGTCGCGCCGGTTCCGCTTCGGCCTCGCCACCCTGCTTCAGCTGTTCCTTCTGTATCTACCGCTGACCGTCGGCGGCCTGTACATGCTGTTCCAGGCGATTCCGGCGCTCGGCGAGCGAGCGGACGCGGGAACGGCCGGAATCACGTCGTCGAATTTCCTCATCGACGCGCTGCTCATGTCCTCCGCGCTGTTCTTCGGCTTCGTCGTGGTGGGCCTCACCGTCGTATGCACCGTTCCGCGCCTGCTGAATCTGTTCATCAAGCCGGACAAGGTCTACCCGCTCTACGGCTTCCACTATGCGGCGCACCGGGCGATTGCCGGCATGACGAACCTGAAGTTCTTCACATGGTTCTTCGGCGACAGCTCCTATATCGTCCATTATCTCCGCGGTCTCGGGTACGACTTGTCCCGGGTCGAGCAGACGGGATCCAACTTCGGCACGGAGGTGCGGCACGAGACCCCGTATCTGGCCTCCGTGGGCAGCGGAACGATGGTGGCCGACGGCCTCTCCCTCCTCAACGCGGAATTCTCGAGCACATCTTTCCGGGTGTCCCGGGCGTCGATCGGAGAGCATAACTTCCTCGGCAACAACGTCGCCTATCCCATCGGGGCCAGGACGGGTGACAACTGCCTGCTCGCGACGAAGGTGATGGTCCCCCTCGACGGTGAGCTCCGCGAAGGGGTGGGACTGCTCGGCTCGCCCTGTTTCGAGATTCCCCGGTCGGTGGAGCGCGACTCCCGATTCGACCACCTCAGGGACGGGGACGAACTGCGCCGCAGGCTCGCCGCGAAGAACCGCTACAACGCCCGCTCCATGATTTTCTTCCTGCTCGTACGATGGCTGCACGCCTTTGTGCTCACGGCGCTCGGTCTCGCCTCGATCAGCCTCTACGGTGAGCTCGGGCATGTGGTGATCGCCGCGTATCTGGCTCTCACACTCGCCTTCACCGCCCTCTACTTCGCCCTCGTGGAGCGCGGCGTGGCGGCATTCCGCGCGCTGCGCCCGCGGCTGTGCTCCATCTACGACCCGTACTTCTGGTGGCACGAACGGCTGTGGAAGGTGCCGGACGAACACCTCGAGCTTTTCAACGGAACCCCCTTCAAGAATCTGATCTGGCGGCTGTTGGGGGTGCGCATCGGCAGGAGGGTCTTCGACGACGGCTGCTATATGACCGAGCGGACGCTCACCGAGGTCGGGGACGACTGCACCCTGAACATCGGGAGCAAGATCCAGTGCCACTCGCAGGAGGACGGCACCTTCAAGTCCGACCGCACCACGCTCGGTGCCGACTGCACCCTCGGGGTCGGCACCCATGTGCACTACGGCGTGACGTTGGGCGACGGTGTGGTGCTGGCACCCGATTCCTTCCTCATGAAAGGCGAGGAAGTCCCCCCGGACGCGCAGTGGGGAGGAAACCCCGCCACGGAGCTGCCGGTGGCGAACCACGCCGGATCCACGGCGATGTGAGGAAGGGGGGCCATTCGATGGGAGCACGCGTGGAAGCGGATCAGGAGTGTGTGAGCGGTGTGCCGACCGCTGGTGGATTCCCCGTGGTTCCGCGGTGGACCCGGGAGCCGGTGGCGGGTGTGGCCGAGTACGAAGTGGCGGTGCCGGGCGATGTGGTGGAGGGGGTGCGTGAACTGGCATGCGAGTTGGGGGTGCCGGTGAGCGCGGTGCTGTTGGCCGCGCACGCCAAGGTGCTCTCCGCGCTGTCGGGTGAGCAGGAGGTGGTGACGGGCTATGCAGCCGACACGACGGACCCTCCGCTGCCGTGCCGGCTGACCGTCGCACCCGAGTCGTGGCGCGCACTGGTGTTGAGCACTCATCGCGCCGCGGCCGAGCCGGCGGCGCGCGGGGAGTTTGCGGCCGGTGAACCGCGGCGGGAGCCGGAGGCGGCGGGTTACGAGGTCGTGTTCGACCCGGCGGGCGCCGAGCGCGGGCTGGGCGACGGCGTGGTGCTGGGGGTGGGCTGGTGTTGGTGTGATCGGGGTGGGCGGCTGGTGGCGCGGCTGCGGTATCGCACCGAGGTGATCGACGGCGAATGCGCGGCCCGCGTCGTCGGCTACCACCTGGCCGCGCTGGGCCTGATGGTGGCGGATGCGGAGGCTGAGCACGCCGGGCAGAGTCTGCTGTCGGCTCAGGAGGTGCGTCATCAGCTCGAAGGTCTTGCCGGGCCCCGCCGGATGCTGCCGCAAGGGCGCGCGCACGAGCTGTTCGAGCAGCGGGCGCGGGCGCATCCGGAGGCGGTGGCGGCGGTACACGGCGATCGTCGGTGGACGTACGGGGAGCTGAACGCGCGCGCGAACCGGCTGGCGCGGGCACTGCTGGCGCGGGGTCTTGACCGGGAAGCGGTGGTGGGGGTGGTCACCGAACGCGGCCTCGACTGGCTGGCCGCGGTGTTGGCGGTGTTCAAGGCCGGGGGCGTGTATCTGCCGATCGAACCCCACTTCCCCGCCGGTCGTATCGCGGCCACGTTGTCGCGTGCGGAGTGCCGACTCGTACTCACCGAATCCGGCAGCACACACACCCTCGATCAGGCCCTGGCCACGCTGCCGGGTGTGAAGAAGGTGCTGGTCGAGGCGGCGTACGCGGAACAGCACGCCGACACCGACGTCGGGGTGGACGTCGCAGCCGATCAGCTGGCCTACATCTATTTCACCTCCGGCTCCACCGGCGAACCGAAGGGGGCGATGTGCGAGCACGCGGGCATGCTCAACCACCTCTACGCCAAGATCGATGACCTGGGAATCGGTCAGGGGCGGGTGGTGGCGCAGACGGCCCCGCAGTGTTTCGACATCTCGCTGTGGCAGTTGCTGGCCGCGCTGCTGGTGGGCGGGCGGACGCTGCTGATCGGCCAAGAGGTGGTCGTGGACACGGAACGCTTCGTCGACACGCTGGTGCGTGGCCGGGCCACCGTGGTGCAGGTCGTGCCCTCCTATCTGGAGGTGGTGGTGTCGTACCTGGAGCGGTATCCCCGCGAGCTGCCCGATCTGAGGTGTGTCTCGGTGACCGGTGAGGCGTTGCAGCGGGAGCTGGTCCAGCGCTGGTTCGCCATCCAGCCGAGGGTCAAACTGGTCAACGCCTATGGGCTGACCGAGACCTCGGACGACACCAACCACGAGGTCATGGACGGGGTGCCGGAGCGGGTGCTGTTGGGCCGTGCGGTCAGCAACGTGCATGTCTATGTCGTCGACGAGCGTCTGTCGCTGGTGCCGCTGGGCGCCCCGGGGCTGATCGCGTTCTCCGGAGTGTGCGTGGGGCGGGGGTATGTCAATGACCCCGAGCGGACCCGTGAGGCATATCGGGACGATCCGCTCCGGCCGGGTGAGCGGCTGTATCTGGGGGGTGACTGGGGGCGCTGGCATCCCGGTGGCAAGCTGGAGTTCCTTGGCCGGCGGGACAACCAGGTCAAGATCCGTGGCTTCCGTATCGAGATCGGCGAGATCGAGAACACTCTGCTGCGGGCGCCCGGGGTACGGAACGCCGCCGTGGTCGTCGCCGAGCGGCCGGACCACAGCACACACCTGATCGCCTTCTACAGCGGCCGACGGCAGGAGACGGACGTACTGCGCGAGGCGCTGGGCGCCGCGCTGCCCGTCTATATGGTCCCCGCGGTCTTTCGCTGGCAGCACGATCTGCCCCTGACCGCCAACGGCAAGATCGACCGCAAGGCCCTGACCGCGCTGGCCGAACAGGCCCCGCCGACCGAGCAGACCGCACCCGCGAGGACGGGCGAGGCCGCCGGAGCGCAGCACCACGCTCCGCGCACCCCGACCGAGCGGAGGCTGGCGGCTGCCTGGGCCGAGCTGCTGGGCGTTCCCCGGCACCGGATCGGCCGGCAGGACCACTTCTTCGACTCCGGCGGCACCTCGCTGTCGGCCGTGAAACTCACCATCGCCCTGGGCCGTGCGGTGTCGCTCAAGGACATCACACGCCACCCGGTGCTCGCCGACCTCGCCGCACTCCTCGACGGCACGTCCCGGCCGCGCCCGGGGCTGCTCCAGCCCCTGTCGGACCGGCCACTGGCGGGGTCGGCCGGTGCCCCGGAGTGTGCCCTGGTGTGCTTCCCCTACGCGGGCGGCAACGCGGTGAACTTCCGTCCGATGGCCGACGCCCTGGCGGGCCGCGGGCCCGCGGTCCACGGCGTCGATCTGCCCGGTCACGATCTGGCCGCCCAGGGCGAGCCGTTCGCGCCGATGGCGCGGGTGGTGGAGCAGGTCGTCGCCGAGATCACCGCGCACGGCCTGCGCAGGGTCATGCTGTGGGGCCACTCCTCGGGCGCCGCGCCGGCCGTGGAGACGGCGAGGAAACTCGGGGAGCACGGGGTGGAGGTCCCCCGTGTGTTCCTCGGCGCGCAGCTGCTCGGAACGGCCACCGACCGGAGCGCCGCCATCGGCGAGTTGACGGGGCAGACCGACGCCGAGATCGCCGCGCGGCTGAGCGCGCACGGCGGCTACACCGAACTCGCCGAGCTGAACGAGCGGCACGCCGAGCGCATCGGTGCCGCCTACCGGCACGACTGCGTGGCCGCACACCGCTATTTCACCGACGCCCTGGAGACCCCGCCGACGGCGAAGCTCTCCGCGCCGGTCACCGTCGTCATCGCCGCCGACGACCCGAGCACGGCGGACTACCGCGACCGGTACCGCGACTGGCGGCTCCTCGCCGAGCGGGTGGAGCTGCGCGAACTCGCCGACGGCGGCCACTACTTCCCGCGCACCCGTCCGCTCGTAACGGCACAGGCCGTCCTGAGCGCCGCCGAATCGCCGACCTCGGCGGAGTCGTCGGCCCCCTCCTGAGGCTCCTCCCGAGCCTTCTGAGTGGCGATCGAAAGGAACCGAGATGTCGTCCACATCCCTGGAACCGCTCTCCGCGGTGCAGCTACGACCGGGCAGACCTCCGATGCTGCACGTCGAGCCGCCCGAATGCGCCTCGACTTGGGCGGCCGAGCATCGCGAGGCGCTGCGCGCGCAGGTCACCGAACACGGGGTGGTTCTCGTCCGTGGCCTCGGGCTGCGCGAGGTGGATCAGGTCGGTGCCGTGTTCGCGGGGCTGGCAGGTGAGCTGATGGCGGAGCGGGAGGCTTTCGCCCCCCGGCAGATCCACGGCCCCGGGCTGTACTCCTCCACCGCTTGGCCGACCAACCAGCCGATGTGTATGCACCATGAACTGAGCTACACGCTGGAGTGCCCCGGTCTGATGCTGTTCGCGTGTCTGGAAGCGCCCAGCGAGGGCGGGGCGACCGCGGTGGCCGACGCGGAGCATGTGCTCCAGGCGCTGCCCGCCACGCTGAGCGAGCGGTTCGAGCGGGAGGGGTGGCTGCTCACCCGCAGCTACAACGACGAGATCGGGGCGTCCGTGGCGGAGTCGTTCGGCACCGACGACCCCGCCGCCATCGAGCGCTACTGCCGCGCCCACGCCATCGACTTCGCCTGGCAACCCGACGGCTCCCTGCGCACCCGGCAGCTCCGCGGCGCCGTGGTGCGGCATCCGCTCACCGGCCGGCGCTGCTGGTTCAACCAGATCGCCTTCCTCAACGAGTGGACACTGGCCCCGGAGGTACGCGAGTACCTGGTGGACGTCTACGGAGCGGACGGGCTGCCGTTCAACACCCGTTTCGCCGACTCCACCCCGATCGGCGAGGACATCATCCAGCTGATCAACTCCGCCTACGAGGCCCACACCGCGCGTGAGCCCTGGCAGACCGGCGATGTGATGCTGGTCGACAACATCCGCACCGCGCACAGCAGAGAGGCCTTCACCGGAGAACGCCAGGTGCTGGTCGCCATGGCCGAGCCCCAGCGCCTGGCCGACGGCCGCCCGCCCGGGGAGGTGGCCCGGTCATGAACCCCCTGCTGTCCCCCGCCCCCCAGCCCGCCACCTCCCACCCGGTCCCGGCGCCGAGCTTCGCGGTGATCTCCGGTGAGCAGGTGCGGCGGGCGCTGGAGGGGCGCGAGAAACAGATCGTGGAGCTGGTCGAGGCCGCCTACCGGCTGCACGGCGCCGGGGACTCGGTCAACCCCCCGTCGTACTTCCTGCGCTTCCCCGACCGCCCCACGGCCCGGATCATCGCGCTGCCTGCCTCCATCGGCGGGCCGGTGCAGGTGGACGGTCTGAAGTGGATCTCCAGTTTCCCGGCCAATGTGGCATCCGGCCTGCCCCGGGCCTCCGCGGTCCTCATCCTCAACGACCACGACACCGGCTACCCCTTCGCCTGCCTGGAGAGCTCGATCATCAGCGCCACCAGAACCGCGGCGTCCGCCGCGCTGGCGGCCGACTGGCTCAGCCGCACCAGGCCCCGCCCCACCCGGATCGGATTCGTCGGCACGGGCCTGATCGCCCGCTACATCCACACCTTCCTGGCCGGCACCGGCTGGACATTCGACACCATCGGCGTGCACGACGTGTCCGCCGACAGCGCCACGGGATTCCACGGCTATCTGCGGCGGGTCGGCGGACGACACGAACACTCCGGGCAGGTCACGGTCCACGACAGCGCCGAGGAACTGGTGCGCTCCAGCGATCTGGTGGTCTTCGCCACCATCGCCGACCGGCCTCATATCACCGACCCGGGCTGGTTCACCCACCACCCGCTGGTCCTGCATGTGTCCCTGCGCGACCTCGCCCCCGAGATCCTGCTCGCCTCGGCCAATATCGTCGACGACGTGGAGCACTGCCTGAAGGCCGACACCTCCCCGCATTTGGCCGAGCAGCGCACCGGCCACCGCGACTTCCTGTACGGCACCCTCGACGACGTCATGGCCGGGCGGATGACCCCCCCGACGGACCGGCCGGTGATCTTCTCGCCCTTCGGACTCGGCGTCCTCGACCTCGCCGTCGGCAAATACGTCTACGACGAAGTGGTCCGCTCCGGACAGCTCCACCTCATCGACGACTTCTTCCACGACCTGCGCCGGTACGGCTGACCGTGCCATCCCTCAGCTCAGGCATCAGGAGGCCAGCGTGCCCGTCATATCCGCACCCCATGCCTTCAACGAGAGCCGGCTCTATGTCGACCTCCGGTCGATCTTCGGGCGCTCCCTCTATCTGAAGTGCGAGGGTTTCAATTTCGCCGGTTCGATCAAGTTGAAGGCCGCGGTCGAGATGGTGGAGAGCGCCGAGCGGCATGGAGTCCTGACGCGGGATTCGATCCTGGTCGAGTCCTCGTCCGGAAATCTGGGCGTAGCGCTCAGCATGATCGCCGCCAGTAAGGGCTATCGGTTTCTGTGTGTGACTGACTCCCGTTGCAACCTGTCGGCCAGATTGCTGATGGAGGCGCTGGGCAGCCAGGTGCACATCATCGCCGACGTGGACCCCAACGGCGGCTTCCTCGGCGCCCGTATCGACTTCGTACGCGCGCTGTGCGCCTCCGATGACCGATATGTGTGGCTCAGCCAGTACACCAACCCGGGCAACTGGCGGGCGCACTACCGCAGGACGGGCCCGGAGATCGCCCGCCAGTTCCCGCGCCTGGACGTGCTGTTCATCGGCGCGGGCACCACCGGCACCCTGATGGGCTGCGCACGCTACTTCCGGGACTGGCACCGGCCGGTGCGGATCGTCGCCGTGGACAGCGCCGGATCGGTGACCTTCGGCGGCAAACCCGGCCGCCGGATGATTCCCGGCCTGGGCATGAGCATCCGCCCCCCGCTGCTCGACGAGTCCTATGTGGACGAGGTGATCCAGGTCAAGGAGGCGGACACCATCCGCGCCTGCCACCGGCTGGCCAGACGCGGGTTCCTGTTCGGCGGCTCCACCGGGACGGTGGTCAGCGGCGCGATGGACTGGTTGGGCCGGCATCGGACGCCCGGCCTCACCGCGGTGGCCATCGCCCCGGACCTCGGCGAGCGCTATCTCGACACCATCTACCAGAGCACCTGGCTGCAGGACCTGTACGGAGATCGCATCCTCGACTCCGAGGAGGGGGTGACGGCCGACTCCCGATAGGCCGAGCTCGTACCGCGTACGGCGGGCCGACACTTCACGACGGCCCGCCGTACGCGAAGGGGGAAAGGCGGGGGGAGAGCAGGAGCCGGACGCGGAGGCGGCACGCACACTCCGGCCCCGAAGTATGGTGTCCCGCCACATGTGCCACTGACCAGCGTGTTCCTACCTTGTGCGGACACGTACACGTCCCCACCGAACTTCTGGAAGTGGTGCACATGGCCTCCGCAGCATCCGCTCCCCCGACGCCCACGGCACCCGCGAACCTCCCCCGTATCGTCGCCGCGAGCCTCATCGGCACCACCATCGAGTGGTACGACTTCTTCCTGTACGGCTCCGCCGCCGCGCTCGTCTTCAACAAGGTCTTCTTCCCCGACACCGATCCACTGGTCGGCACGCTGCTGTCCTTCCTGACGTACGCGGTCGGCTTCGCCGCCCGGCCCATCGGCGCCCTCGTCTTCGGCCACTACGGCGACCGGCTCGGCCGTAAGAAGCTGCTGGTCCTGAGCCTGCTGCTGATGGGCGGGGCGACCTGTGCGATCGGCCTGCTGCCGACCCACGCCACGGTCGGCTCCGCCGCGCCCGTACTGCTGACCGCGCTGCGCCTCGTCCAGGGCTTCGCGCTCGGCGGCGAATGGGGCGGGGCGGTGCTGCTGGTGTCCGAGCACGGGGACGCGCGGCGGCGCGGCTTCTGGGCGTCCTGGCCGCAGACCGGCGCGCCCGCCGGACAGCTGCTGGCCACCGGTGTGCTGTCGGCGCTGACCGCGACGCTGTCCGACGACGCGTTCCAGTCCTGGGGCTGGCGGGTGCCGTTCCTGCTCTCGGGCGTGCTGGTGCTGATCGGCTTGTGGATTCGTCTCTCTGTCGATGAATCGCCCGTCTTCAAGGCCGCCCTGGCGCGGGCCGAGGCCCGCAAGGACGAGGTCGAGACGGCGGACGACCTGGCCGAGAAGCTGCCGCTGGTGGCCGTCCTGCGCCACCACTGGCGGGATGTGCTGGTCGCGATGGGTGCCCGGATGGCGGAGAACATCAGCTACTACGTCATCACGGCCTTCGTCCTGGTCTACGCGACCTCCGACCATGTGGGCCTCGGCAAACAGACCGCCCTCAACTCCGTGCTGATCGCCTCCGCCGTGCACTTCGCGGTGATCCCGGCCTGGGGCGCGCTGTCGGACCGTATCGGCCGCCGCCCGGTGTATCTGCTGGGGGCTGCGGGCGTGGGCGCGTGGGCCTTCCCCTTCTTCGCCCTCATCGACACCCGGGACTTCGGGGCGCTGGTGCTCGCGGTCACGGTCGGGCTGATCTTCCACGGCGCGATGTACGCCCCGCAAGCGGCCTTCTTCTCCGAGATGTTCGCGACCCGGATGCGCTACTCGGGCGCCTCGATCGGCGCCCAGTTCGCATCGGTCGCGGCCGGCGCCCCCGCCCCGCTGATCGCCACGGCTCTGCTGGCCGACTACGACAGCTCCGTCCCGATCGCGCTCTACGTCATCGCGGCAGCGCTGCTCACCCTGGTGGCGGTCGGCGCCGCCAAAGAGACCCGGGACCGCGACCTGGCCGGGATCGAGCCGACACCGGCCGCACGGCCGAGCGCGGCGGCACAGGGCGCGAACGAGCCGGGCACGGCGCCGCAGACTGCGAACGAGCCGGGCGCGGCGCCCCGTTCGGCCTCGGCCTGACGAGCCTGCGGGAAGGGCCGCGCGGCAGCCCCCGCACGGCCTGGCCTCAGCGGGCGACCGCCGAGGCCAGGCCGTGCAGCCGCAGGGCGAGTTGTACCTCCAGGGCGCGGGACGGCGACTGCCAGTCGGGGCCCAGCAGCCGTCCCACCCGCTCCAGTCGCTGGGCCACCGTATTGACGTGGACGTGCAGTTCGTCCTTGGTGCGGGCCGGGCTCATCCCGCTCGCGAAGTACGCGTCGAGGGTGCGGACCAGGTCCGTACCGCGCCGGGCGTCGTAGTCGACCACCGCGCCGATGGTGCGGTCGACGAACCCGGCCACCCGGGCGGCGTCCCCCGTGCCGTCGCGGGAGCCGGCCAGCAGGAGTCCGAGGAAGCCGAAGTCCTCGGCCGCGGCGCCCTGGCCGCCGCGGCCCAGCACCCGCAGCGCGTCCAGGCAGCGCCGCGCCTCCGCGTACGCCGAGGCCACCTCGCCGGGGCGGGCGGCGGGTGCGGACACCGGCGCGGAGGCGCCGACGGTGACCGCCGCGTGTACGGCGGTGCCGAGCTGCCGGGCGGTGCGGCGGGCCAGGGCGTCGGCGCCCTCTCCGTCGGCCAGGGGCAGCAGCAGGACGGTGCCGCCGTCGCGGGCGGCGGCCAGGCCGTGCCGGGTGGCCGCCAGATGGGTGGCGGCGGACCACAGGCGCTGCCGGTCGGCCGCCTCGTCCGGCGGCGGCCCGGCCGACCGCGCTCGTGGTCCGTTGCCGGGCTCGCCGGATCCCGAGCCGGAGACCCCGCCGGACGCCCCACCAGGCCCGCCAGGACCGCCACCGCCCGCCGCGCCAGGCGCCGCGCCGGGCGCGTCGATCCCGGCGGCGAGTACGACATGGGGCGCGTCCAGGTCCGCCCGCAGCCGGGCGGCGCGCTCGCGCAGCAGCCGTGGCTCGCGGTCGGGGGCGTCGAGCAGATCGTCCAGCAACTCGCCGCGTACGCGCTGTTCGGCCTCGTCCGCCGAGCGCCGGGCCAGTTGCAGCAGCGAGGTGACCACGGCGGCCCGCTCCAGGGTGCGCTGGTCCATGGGGTCGAGGCGGGGGTGGCCGCGCAGCACCAGCGCCCCGAACAGTTCGCCGCTCGCGGAGACCGCGGCGATCCAGTCCTCGCCGTGCCGTACGGCGTGGCCGTCGGCCCGGGAGCGGTCCACGGCCGCGGCCGGCGCCGTATGCGCCTCGACGAACTCCACCGTCCCGCTCAGCACCTCGGCCACGGCGGCGGCCACATCGTGCACTCCGCCGCCGCGCAGCACCAGCTCGGTCAGCCGGTCGTGCACCTCCGAGGCGCGTTCGATGACCTCGCTGCGATCGCGGATGATCTCGTTGGCTGCCTCCAGCTCGGCGAGCGCGGAACGCGTCTCGGCCAGCAGATTGGCCGTGTCGATCGCGACGGCCGCGTGGGCGGCGAAGGAGCCGAGGAGCGCGAGCTGTTCGCGTTCGAAGACGCGGGCGCGGCGGTCCGCGGCGAACAGCACGCCGATGACCCCGCTGCCCAGCATCAGCGGCACGCCGAGGATGGCCACCAGGCCCTCGTCCGTGACGCCCGCGTCGATGGTCCGGGTGTGCTGGAACCGCTCGTCGTCGAAGTAGCTCTCGGTCACATACGGGCGGGCGGTCTGCGCGACCAGTCCGCCGAGCCCCTCGCCCATACCGAGCCGAAGCTGCTGGAAGCGGGCCGAGACCGAACCGTCGGTGACCCGCATATAGGTGTCCCCGGCCCGGGGGTCGTTGAGCGTGAGATACGCGACCTCGGTGCCGAGCAGCGAGCGGGCGCGCTGCACGATGGCCTGGAGTACCGCGTCCAGGTCGCGCAGCCCCGCCAGATCGTGTGCGGTTTCGAAGAGCGCGGACAGCTCGGCCTCGCGGCGTCTGCGCCCCTCCAGTTCGCCGCGTACGCGCAGGGCCAGCAGCTTGGCGCGCTCCAGGGCGGCGAGCCGGGCGGCCGACGCCCCCTCGGCGCGGGCGCGCAGCACCGGACGCTCGTAGGCCTCGGCGGGCGCGCCGCGCGCGAGCAGTTCCAGGTACGGGGTCTCCGGCTGATCATCGGACATGGTCACAGGGATACTCCCGCCGGGCTCGGACCCGCCAGTGCCCGGGCGCGCCCCCGATGCCAGCTCAGGTGCCCGCTCGGGTGCCCGCTCGGCGGGGTGGACCGTCGTACGCCCGGGCAGCCGTCCGGTCAGTGGGCGGTCCATCCGCCGTCCATGGCGAGCGAGGCGCCGGTGATGAAGGAGGTGTGCGGACCGCAAAGGTAGGCGACGGCCTCGGCGACCTCCTCCGGTTCGATGAGCCGCTTGACCGCGGAGTCGGCCAGCATGATCTCGGAGACGACCCGCTCCGGGGGGATGCCGTGAGCGGCGGCCTGGTCGGCGATCTGCCGCTCCACGAGCGGGGTGCGGACATAGCCGGGGTTGACGCAGTTGGAGGTGACTCCGTGGGCGGCGCCCTCCAGGGCCGCGACCTTGGAGAGCCCTTCCAGTCCGTGCTTGGCGGCCACGTACGCCGACTTGTAGGCCGAGGCGCGCAGCCCGTGGACGGAGGAGATGTTGACGATCCGCCCCCAGCCCTGGGCGTACATATGCGGCAGCGCGCCCCGCAGTAGCCGGAAGGGGGCCTCCAGCATCACCGTGAGCACCCGGGAGAAGACCTCGGGCGGAAAGTCCTCGATGGGCCGTACGAGTTGCAGCCCGGCGTTGTTGACCAGGATGTCGACGCCTTCGGCGGCCCGCTCGGCCGCGCCGAGGTCGGTCAGGTCGAGCGCCCGCGCCTCCACCCTCCCCGGCAGCCCGGGCGCCGCCTCGGTCCGGGCCGCCAGGGCGGCGAGCTCCGCGAGCCCCCTCTCGTCCTGGTCGACCGCCAGGACCGTGGCCCCGCCGGCGGCCAGCCGGAGGGTGCAGGCCCGGCCGATGCCGCCGGCGGCCCCGGTGACGAGTGCGGTACGGCCGTCGAGTGCGGTACGGCCGCCGAGGCCCGCGGTGGCCCCGGTGTCGGGGCCTGGTGTGGTGGACGCGCTCATGACGGGCAGGCTAAGCGGCGGCCGGGGCCCGACCGATGTGCGCCCGGCACATACTTCACTCCGGGCTGGTGGAATCGAACCACGTCGGGCCGTCTTCGAAGGCCCGCTTGATCCGGGTCAGGGCGTACTCGTCCAGCTCCGGCAGCGAGTCGACCGGGAACCAGCCCACCTCCAGGGATTCCTCGTCGTTCACCCGCGCCTCGCCGCCCACCGCCCGGCAGCGGAAACAGATGTCGACAAACTGGCATACATCGTTATTGGGATAGGTCACCGGCTCCGCGGTGTGGACGAGCACGATGCGCTCGGGGACACAGCGCACCGCCGTCTCCTCGTACACCTCGCGCACCACCGCCGTCGCGGGCTGCTCGCCGGGTTCGGGGATGCCGGAGGGGAGCGCCCAGCGGCCGTTGTCGGCTCGGCGGCCGAGCAGCACTCTGTCCTCGTCGTCGAGGACGACCGCGCTGGCGCCCGGCAGGAACAGCAGTTGGTGACCCGCGGTGGCCCGCAGCTCCAGGATGAAGTCGGGAGTAGGCATGCGCTGAGGCTATCGGTCCGGGCGGGGCGGCACCGCATGCCATTCCCGTCACAGCCGGGCGCCTTCCACACAGCTGTCACACACCTGCCACATCGTTTCTGCGCAACATATACAGATATCCGGCCCCAGTCGCTACGGTATCCGTCCAGGCCCGCATGCGGCCTTTGGCCGCCTCCGGCGGGCCTCCGGCCCCCGCGGACGGCCGGCTCGGCACGCGGTGCCCGTCACGACTCGGGGGGTCGAACGGGATGGCGTCTTCAGCGGCACGGCCTGTCGTACGGGAACACCACAGCGCGCCCGACATCGTGGGCACCGCGGTCCTCGGCTGCTGCGCCGTCTGGGCCCTGGTCTGCGCCGCGGGCCGCACCGCCCGCCCCGAAGGGGTCCTGCTCGCCGTGCTGGCCGTCGCCGCCGGCTACGCATGCGGCCGGATCGCCGGAACGCTGCTGCCGGTCGCCGCCGCCACGGCCGCCGCGCTCGCTAGTCTCGGCCTGGCCTGCACCGTCCCGGACGGGATGAGCGGCCATGGCGGCGCCCACGCGGCGCAGTTCACGCTCGCCGTCGGGGCGGCCTGCGGCGCGGCCTGGGCCGCCCGGTCGGCCGCGCTCCGGCTGGCGCTGCGCCTGCTGGCAGTGGCGATCACGGCCATGGCCCTGGTGGCCGGCTCGGCGGTGGGCTGTGTGGCCGGGGCCTTGGTGCTGCTGTGTTCGCTCGCCGTCGCCCGGACCCGCCGTCGGCTGCCGGGTCTTGCCGGGCTGGCCCTGGTCGCGACGGTGGCCGTCGGCGGCTGCTGGGCCATGGCCGAGGACGCCATCCCCGGCGCACTCTCGGCACCCTTGCGCGACCGGCTGGGCGAACACCGGGTGCGGCTGTGGCACGACGCCGCCCAGATCGCCGAACACGGACCGCTGCGCGGAGCGGGGCCCGACCGGTTCGGCGAGTTGAGCCCCACAGCCCAGCAGTCACTGGCCGCCGCGGACGACACCCCGTACTCGGCCCCGCTGCAGCAGGCCGCCGGCCAGGGGCTGCCGGGCCTCGCCCTGCTGGGCACGGCCTTCGGCTGGCTGCTGTACGCGCTGTGGCGCTCACCGCGCCACACACCGGCCGTCCTGACGGCGGCCGCGGCCCTGACCGCCCTCGCCGTCGAGTCGGCCTTCGGCAACGCGCTCAGCTTCCCGGAGGTGACCGCCGGGGCCGGCCTGCTCGCGGGGCTGGCCACGGCGCGGCTGCCGGAGACGGACCCGGGCTCGGTCCCGGGTCCGTCTCCGGGTCCGTCTCCGGGTCCGTTCGCGGGCGAGCCACCGCCTCTGGGCCCGGTACGGGCGGCGCACTGAGCGTGAACGCGCTGAACGGGCGCAGCGTCCCGGTCCGGGCGCAGGGGCCCGGACCGGACACAGCGTCCTGGTCACCGCGCCGCGGCGCACTCCCGTACCAGGGACGCCAACCGGTCCAGGCCGACGTCGATCGTTTCCGGGGTCAGCTGGCTCAGGGAGAGGCGGATCTGCTCGTAACCGCCGTCACCGCCGTAGAAGTGGGACATGGGAGTCCACAACACGCCATGTTCCTTGGCGGAGTACTCAAGCAGCTCGTCATCCGCCCGGAACGGGACCGTCAGAGTGAGGAAGAAGCCACCGGTGGGGGTGTTCCAGGAGATCAGGGGCCCCGCCGAATCCCGCGGGAAGCGGCGAGCCAGCCCTTCCAGGATGAGCCGGAGATTGCGCTGGTAGACGTCGATCTCCCGGCGGTTCGCGGCCGGCAGGCTGTAGCCGTGCTCGATCAGTGCCCCGCCGACCACGGCCTGCGCCCAGGGCGAAGTGTTCACCGTGAGCATGCTCTTGATGGTCGAGAGATGGTCCGCGAGGAGGGAGGTGCCGCCGCTCTCGTCCACCACACGCTGATCGGCCACCGCGTAGCCCACCCGCGCCCCCGGCAGTACCGTCTTGGCGAACGAGCCGAGCCGGACGACCCTGCGCCCGGTGTCCAGCGACTTCAACGACGGCAGCCTGCCCTCTCCGGCGAACACACCGTACGCGTTGTCCTCCAGCAGCAGCAGATCCTCCGCCTCGGCCACCCGCAGCAGCTCCCGCCGCGCCTCGAGATCCAGGCTGACGCCGGTCGGGTTGGCCACATCCGGCACGAGGTACAGCGCGCGTGGCCGCAGGCCCGCGGCACGGGCCTCGGCGATCTGCGCGCCCAGATCGTCGAAGTCGATGCCCCGCTCGCCCCCGCGGACCGGCCGGACAGGGAGATCGACCAGGCGCGCCGCGCCCGTCAGCCCGACGTACGTGGGAGAGATCGCGAGGACGATGTCCTGCGGACCGGTGCGCAGGGCGCGTAGCACCAGGAACATCGCCTCCTGGCAGCCGACCGTGATGACCAGGGACTCGCTGGAGACCGAGATTCCCTCGTCGACTTCCAGATGCCTGGCGACCAGCTCATGGATGATGCCCTTGGTCCGGCCGTACTGAAGGACCGTCCGCTTCGCCTCCGCCTCGGTCATGCCCCGCTCGTGGCGCAGATGGTCGATGAAGACGTCGACGTAGCGGTGGACTTCGGCGAAGTCCAGGAACTCCTCGCTGGGGCGCCCGGCCGCGAACGAGATGGCGTTCGGAAACCGGATGGCCACTTCGTTGAGGAAGTTCATTGAGGCCATCGCGGGATCCGCGAGCGAGCCGTGCAGCTGCGACAGCCGTACGTCGTGGACGTCGATGGCGCGGGCAGCGGAATCGGTCATTGGTGGTCACTCCCACAGTGGCATGGCATGGTCGTCGTCCGCAGCCGGGCCACGGCGGCCAGATCGGGGCACCCCGCCAGGGCCATGGCGTGCCGGAACTCCTCTCCCAGCAGCGACAGGACACGCGCACACCCCGCCTCGCCACCTGCGGCGAGCCCCCACATGACGGGACGGCCCAGCAGCACACCCGAGGCGCCCAGCGCCAGCGCGCCCAGCACATCGGCCCCGCTCCGGATCCCGCTGTCCACCAGTACCTGACAGCTCTCCCCGAACGCGCCCCCGACGGCCTCCACGACCCCGGGAAGCGCCATGGCTGTGGGCACGGCCCCGTCCAGCTGCCGCCCTCCGTGGTTGGACACCACCACCGCGGCCGCCCCGAGCTCGGCCGCGCGCAGCGCGTCGGCCGGATGGGAGAGCCCCTTGACCACGAGGGGCAGCCCCGTGCGCTCCCGCAGCCATTCGATGTCATGCCAGGTGAACGACGGTGCGAAGGCGGACGCGGTGTGTGCGGCGACGGCCGAGCCGCGCTCTACGCGCTCATGCGCGCTGCTCATGGCCCCGCCGTCGAGGTTGGCGGCCCGGATGGTCGGCGGCAGCGCGAAACCGTGCCTCATATCGCGCAACCGCCGCCCCATGACCGGCACATCCACGGTCAGGACCAGCGCCTCGCTCCCGATCGCCTCGGCCCGCTGGACCAGGTCGAGGACGGCGCCCTTGTCCCGTAGCCAATAGAGCTGGAACCAGGTGGTGGCGCCGGTGGCCGCGACCTCCTCCATGGGGACACTGCTCAGCGTGGACACCGTATACGGCACCCCGCTGTCCACCGCCGCCCGCGCGACCGCGAGCTCGCCCTCGGAGTGGAACAGGCGCTGATACGCGATGGGCGCCACGGCCACGGGCAGCGCGGCCGGGCTGCCCACCAGCGAACCCGCCGGGTCGCAGGACGACACATCGGCAAGCACACGGGGCACCACCGCGACGCGATCGAACGCGCCACGGTTGCCGACCAGTGTCCGCTCCCGCCCCGCGCCGCCCTCCAGCCAGTCCCAGAGCTCGACGCTGAGCACCGTGCGCGCGAGCTCCGCGAAGTCGCCCACGGAAAGGGCGGCTGAGACGGAATCGGGCGACCGCGCACCCGCGCGGTCGCCTGACCCCTGGTCAGCGGGGAGGTTGCTCACTCCGCCTGACCCTTCGCCGCCGCCGCGCGCTGCAACTCGATCGCCTCATAGAGCGCCCGGATGTTGTTACTGCCGAACGTGGTGGCCCGAATGCGCTCGATGACCTCGAAGAAGAGCGTCCCCCGAGGATGTACGGAACGGGTGAATATCTGAAAGAGCTGACCGTCGTGGTCCTCGTCCACCAGCACACTCAACTCCCGGAGTTGCTCCACCGAATGGCGCAGCGGCGTCAGCCGAGCGGTGAGCAGATCGTAGTACGTCGCCGGAGTGTTCAAGAAGGGCACGCCACGGCCGCCCATCGTGCCGACGCTGTGCACGATGTCGTCCGTGGCGAACGCGACATGCTGGACCCCGGCCCCGCCGTGATCGGCGAGGAAGCTCTCGATCTGCCCCGCGCGCGCTCCTGGCATCGGCTCGATCAACGTGAAGGTCACCTCGCCCGAACGGCTCTGCACCACGGCCGAGTCCATCCCCATCGGGCCTACCTCGATGCGCTCTTTGAAGACCACCGGCATGTCAAAGACGTCGGTGTAGAACCTCATGGCCGCCGACAGCTCACCCAGCGGGAGGCATACCGCGAAGTGGTCGATGTTCAGCAGCCCGACCGGGTCGTCGGTCGTCAGCTCTTCGGCGGTCGCGGGGCGTGGCTCGGGCAGCCCCGGAAGGCGGTCGACCGGCACGCCGGGGCGCCGCTCCACCAGCGTGTGGATCACATCCCCGAAGCCGCCCACCGCCGAGGTCACACAGCCGTCCTCTTCCCGCGGCGGCGCCACCTCCACGGCCCCGTTCGCCATCAACTCGGCGTGCGAGGCGCGGACGTCCGTGGCGCACAGAGCGATATCGGCGACGCCGTCGCCGTGTCGCTCGACATAGCCCCGCGCGGGGTGGTCATCGGAGAGGGCCTGTGTCACCAGCAGCCGAATACGGTTCCGTCCCAGCAACGCGGACCGGTGATCGCCTCTACGGCTGCTACGGGTCGGCGGTATCAGCACCTCCAGTCCGTAACCGGTGGACAGTGCACTCACTGTCGCCTCGACATCGGTCACAAAGAATTCGATGTGGTCCAGGGTCAGGCCGGCCAGGCCGGAGGTGGCGGATGTGGTGGAGATGGCACCATCAGTCATGGGAAGTGCGCTCCTTGATTCCTTGAGGATTCCTTGAGGATTCCTCGGAGGTGCTTTGACTGGCCTCAATTAGGAAATCTGAAGATCAACAGAGAAAAGCCCCGCTATTTGATTCACCGCCTCCTCCAAAGACCCCAGCGCCGCGATACGCAGACTGGGTTCAGCCTGAATCGGCGAGTGATCCCGCGCCATCCTCGCCCGCCCACCGCCGGTCACATTGAGGAGAACGGAGGCGTCTCGCGGAATTCTCCCTCCCCGCACCGCGGAAAGGAGCGAGGCAGCGGCAACGGCGGATGCCGGCTCTATATCGATCGACTCGATGTCGTTGAACATGTCCCTGGCCGCACGGGCCGACTCACCATCGACCGCGAGGACATCGCCGCCGCTCTCCACAAGCACGTCATAGACCCCGGAATGAACCGCATAGGGCGGAAACCGGTTCGTGAGTTCATCGGCGAACGCACGCCGCACGGCGCGCTTGTCATCCTCCACGGAACCGCGGACCAGGAAGCGCTGACCGGCCTGCCACGCCCTGTGAATGGGGGCGAACGACGCGTTCTGGGACAGGAAAAGCCGCGGCAGCGCCTCCTTCGACGCAGTCGACGCAGTCGAGGGCGCTCCTGCCGCCATCAAGCGCTTCGCGGCCTCGTGGACCGCGATACCACCGGCGGCGCTGCCGACGGCTTGGAAGTAGAAATCCGGCAGCTCGCCCATGGCCTCCACGGCGGAGTACATCACCGTCGCCAGCCCATCGCGGCGCCCGACATTGCGTACCCCTCCTTCCAACTGGAAGCCGGTTAACTTCCCCACCGCCTCGGACAGCGCGATGGCATCCGCATAGTCGGCGTCTTCCAGAACGACCAATCGTACCGACGGATGCAACGCCTCGGGCAGCTTCAATCGACCGAGCCCGACCTCCGGCACGATGAGCAGACACGGCTGCCCATAGCGGGAACAGACGGAGGCGAAGGCGGCAGCCGTATTACCGGCCGAGGCCACCACCAGGACCACGGGATCCTTCGGCAGCCTGCCGAGAACCGTATATGCCTCCAGTTCCTTGAAGGTCCCGGTCTCCAGAAGCCCACCGCGCTCGGGCCAGTACCCGTTGAACGCCACCCAGAGGTCAGGAAGCCCCACCAGGCGGGAGAGCCGCTCGCTCCGGAACACCGCGGGGCGCGCGGAGCCCGGGATCTCCCGGACGACCGGCAGCCAGTGGCGGTATCGGAATATCCCCTCGTCTTCCTGCACCGGCGTGAAGTTGTTCTCGGTGTATTCGGTTTGGAGCAGCGCGGGCTCATGACCATTGGGGCAGGTGAGCATCAGCCCGTCATCCGCATACTGTTCACCGCAACACGAACACACCAATGAATAGTGGCGTTTGCCCGACACTTCCACTGCGATGTCTCCCATTCCAAGAATCTCATGACCCGGCCCGCGGCGCCTGCATCGGCCCACACGGCAGGAGGGGCCCCGCTGACGCGACTATTGCTCCGGCCTCCGCATGGGCCTCAGTTTCGGTCGCGTCGGCTGGGCGGCGGATGCGTCGATATGTTCGCCGAGACCGACGACAGTGGGTGCTTTGAACAGGGCACGGATGGCGAGTTCGACCCCCAGAACGGTCCGGATACGGCTCACCAGCCGGGTGGCGAGCAGCGAATGCCCGCCCAGCGTGAAGAAGTCGTCGTCGATGCCCACTTCCGGAATCCCGAGCACTTCGGCGAACAGCGCACACAACGTCTCCTCGCGCGGTGTACGCGGGGCACGCCGGGAGGCGGACGCGGTGTGGTTCGGGGTGGGCAGGGCGTTCCGGTCGAGCTTTCCGTTGGGCGTCAGCGGCAGGCGCTCGAGCACGACCAGCGCGGAGGGCACCATGTAGTCGGGGAGCCGGTCCTTGGCCAGGTTCAGCAATTCGGTGGTGTCCAGGGCCGCTTCCTTGTCGACTTTTTCGGCCGTGTCAGCCGTGTCGGCTGGTACGAGATAGCCGATGAGGCGTTTGTCGCCAGGCTGGTCTTCGCGCACGACGACGGCGGCTTGGGCGACCGCGTGGTGAGCGGTCAGGACGGCCTCGATCTCGCCGGGTTCGATGCGGAAGCCGCGGATTTTGGTTTGGGTGTCGGTGCGGCCGAGGTGTTGGAGTGTGCCGTCGTGGTTCCAGCGGGCGAGGTCGCCGGTGCGGTACATGCGGGTGCCGGGTGGGCCATAGGGGTTGGGGATGAAGCGTTCTGCGGTGAGGGTGGGGCGGCGATGGTATCCGTGGGCGAGTTGCGTGCCGGCGATGTAGAGCTCGCCGGGGACTCCTGGGGGTACGGGGCGTAGGGCGTGGTCGAGGATGTAGGTGTGGGTGTTCCACATGGGCCGGCCGATGGGGATGGTGCCGCTGACCTGTGCGCTGGTGGTTGGTGTGGTGATGGTGTGGTCGGTGGCGCCGATGGTGGTTTCGGTGGGGCCGTAGTGGTTGGTGATGGGGGTGTGGGGGTGGTGGGTGTGCCAGGTGTGGAGGGCGTCGGTGGGGAGGGGTTCGCCGCCGATGATGAGGCGGCGGTTTGGTTGGTGGGGGGAGTCTTGGAGGAGGGGGAGGTGGCTGGGGGTGATTTTGATCAGGCTGGCCGGCTGGTCATCGGGTGGTGTGGAGGTGGTGTCCCAGGCGGTGAGGTGGAGGCGGCCGCCGCTGATCAGGGTGCCGTAGAGGACGGTGATGCCGATGTCGAAGGAGACGGAGGCGTGGGCGACGGTGGCCCCGGACAGTTCCGGGTATGCCTCGGTGGCGCGGGTGAGGTAGTTCACCAGGGCCTGGTGGGGGATGACCACGCCTTTGGGGCGGCCGGTGGAGCCGGAGGTGTAGATGACGTACACCGGATGCTGCGGCAGCAACGCTCCCGTGCGGTCGGTGTCGCGTATGTCGGTGCCGGGCTGGGCGGCGATCTGTGCGACCGTCTCAGGAGCGTCCACCACCACGGACAGGCCGTCCAGGGCGGGCAGGGTGGTTGCGGATGTGGTGTCGGTGACCAGGAGCAGCGGGTCGGCGTCCTGGAGCATGTAGTTGATCCGCTGGGCGGGCAGTTCGGGGTCCACGGGCACGTATGCCGCTCCCGATTTCATCACCGCCAGCAGCGCCACCAGCAGGTCGGCCGAGCATGGCAGGGCCACTGCCACCAGCCGCTCAGGCCCGGCTCCCTGCCTGATCAGGTACCGTGCGAGCCGGTTGGCCCGCACGTTCAAATCGCCGTAGGCCAGCTTCTCGCCCTCGCACACCACCGCCATCGCATCCGGAGTCCGTGCGACCTGCGCTTCGAACAGCTCCGGCACCACCACATCCGGCACCGGATGCGCGGTGTTGTTCCAGTCGACCAGCACCTGCCGCCGCTCGGCCTCACCCAGCACATCAATCTGTCCGACCGGTACATCGAGATCGGTGGCCATCGCCTCCAACACCCGCACAAAACGAGCAGCCAACGCCTCAACCGTCGCCTGATCGAACAGATCGCCACGGTAGTCAAACCGGAGGTGGAGTTGGCGGCCGGGAACCACCGCCAGGGTGAGCGGATAGTGGTTGCCGCTCCTGGTGTCTTCCTTCGTGAACTGGAGCTCCCCCGAAGGCCCGTCAGCGTCAGGAAGATCAACGGGGTAGTTCTCAAAGACGATGACCGTGTCGAAGAGTTCGCCGAGTCCCACTGCCTTCTGGATATCGGCAAGCCCAAGGTGCTGATGGGCCAGCAGCTCGGTCTGTTCCTGCTGCACTCGCTTCAGCAGTGCGCTGATCGATTCGCTGGGCTGCAGGGTGATCCGGACGGGGAGTGTGTTGATGAAGAGGCCGACCATGGTTTCGATGTGGGGTATGTGTGGAGGTCGGCCGTGGGTGGTGGCGCCGAAGGTGATGTCGTGTTGGTTGGTGGTGTGGTTGAGGAGGATGGCCCAGGCGGTTTGGATGAGGGTGTTGAG
>NZ_JBHWES010000096.1:0-35974 GCF_042734105.1 Streptomyces sp. NPDC059679
CACCCACATGCGCGGCCACGGCCTGCTCCAGGAACTCGACCGCTACACGGCCAACGACTTCCCCAAGGTGGCCGAGGCCGTCAGCAAACGGCACTGGGTCGTCACCCGGGTCGAAGAACTGCCCTTCGTCCTGCACCGCTGTTTCAACTCCATGCTGACCGGCCGCCCGGGCCCCGTGCACCTCGAAGTGCCGATGGATGTGCAGGCCGAGGCGGCGAACGTGGAACTTCACGACCTCGCCAAGCGCCTTCCCGTCGGCCGCCAGCACCCCGACCCGGAAGCGGTGGACCGCGCCGTCGACGTACTGCGTACCGCCACGCGACCGGTCATCGTGGTGGGCGGCGGGGCCATCACGTCCGAGGCATCCGACCAGGTCCTCGCGCTCGCCGAGCGGTGGCAGATCCCGGTCGTGACCACGTGGAACGGCAAGAGCGCTTTCCCTGAGGACCACGAGCTCTTCGCCGGCAGCGTCGGCCAGACCGGCACCCCGGTCGGCAACGCGATCGCGAGCTCCGCCGACGTCGTGATCTCCGTCGGATGTCGCTTCACCGACTGGTCGGCCTCCAGCTACGCGAAGGGCGTCAGCTTCTCCATCCCGTCCGCGAAACTCATCCACATCGACATCGACCCGCACGAGATCGGCAAGAACTACCCCGCCGAGGTGGGCATCGTCGCCGACGCGCAACGAGCCGTGGCCGCGATCGTGGACTCCCTGCCCACCAAGGGCGTCGACCGCTCCGAATACCTGGCCGAACTCGCCACGCTCAAGCGGGACTGGGAGGAGAAGCTCGCCGGCCGCCGTGACAGCGACCGCTTCCCGTTCACCTCGCAGCGTCCGCTCGGCGCCCTGCGGTCGGTCCTGCCGCGCGACGCGATCATCGTCGCCGGATCGGGCAACACCCAGGGGGCGGTCAAGCAGACGTTCCCCGTGTACGAACCTCGCACCCACCTCACCTCCGGCGGCTTCTCGTCGATGGGCTGGGCTGTCCCGGCCGCAGTCGGTGCGAAGCTGGGCGCCCCGGATCGCCCGGTGGTCTGCGTCCTCGGTGACGGTGACTTCCTCATGACCGCCCAGGAGATCGCCCTGAGCGTCACGGCCGGTGCGCCGGTGGTCTTCGTCGTCCAGAACAACGCGGGGTACATGTCGATCCGCGGCGGCCAGCGCAAGCAGACCTCGCGGCACATCGGTGTCGAGTTCTCCCACCCCGACGGCTCGCCGTACAGCCCCGACTTCGCCGCCATGGGCCGGTCCTTCGGGATCGAATCATGGAAGGTCTCCGACTCCGACTCCCTCGAATCGACCTTGCGCAAGGCCGTCCAGTCGGGCGAACCGGCCCTGGTCGAGGTGCCAACGGACCGCGACGCCGCCGGCCCCTGGGTGCCGGGCTGGTGGGACTTCCCGGTGCCGGCGTACATCACGGACGAGCGGCAGGACGAGTACCAGCGGACCAGGGCCACCGAGCAGCACCTCTGAGAAGGCTCAGTGCCCATCGACCCCGGCCAGATCACCGGGGTCCCCCGCCCGTGCAGCAGAAGGTCCAGCTGCACGGGCGGCTGGCGTGTTGACAGGAAGTCAGTCGGTGTCGAGGCGATGCCGTGGTTCCCCGTTCCGTCGCGCCCGTATGACAGGCGTCGATCTCGCATTGGCGGGAGAGGCGGCTTGGTGCTCGTGCTGGGGGCGGCAGATACCGCTGCTTGGCCTGTGGGTGCCGGAATCTGGGCTCTTGCAAGATTTTCGTGATGGGGTGACAGTGCGTCATCTTGGTTTCATCGTGCGGAGTGTGTGACGAGCTGCTGGGCCTTGTGTTCCCGCATCTGGAGAAGGTGAGAACTCGCGCCAGGTCGTGCCGGCGCGACGTGGGACCGGATCGATGCCCGCAGCGTTCAGAATCTCCCATACGGTGGATGCGGCGATCGGATGCCCGAGACGAGCCAGCTCGCCCTGGATCCGCCTGTGGCCCCACCCCGCGTTTTCCCCGGCGAGCCGCAGAATCAGCTCCCTGAGCGCCGCCCTGGTCGGTGGTCGCCCGGTCCGGGCACGCCGCGCACTGTAGTCCCATTTCGCCGCGATGAACCTACGATGCCAGGCCAGCAAGGTGCCCGGCGTGACCGGGAAGACCTCGCGCCACCTGTAGCGGGGTATCAAGCTCGACAGCGCAGCCAGCCAGAACCGATCAACGGGCTCATACCGGACCCGGCCGCTGATCTGACGACGCAACACCGCGTTCCCGTGCCGCAACACGAGCAACTCCGCATCCTTCGTGGCCTCGCTGCGCAGCAGCATCCGGGGAATGGACAGCAGCATGCGAACGACCTTGTACACCAGTGAGACGGCCACGCGAACATGCTGCCAGCTCAAGACCGAATACCGGACGTCACCTGCAGCGACGCCTTTCCGAGCCCCACACCGTCTCCGTACGGACATCGCCGCAGCGCAGTCCGACCGCGTCGGTGTTGAGCCAGCCGACCGCCTGCCCGTCCCGCGAACCGAACTGGATGCCGCGCACGCCCAGCGCTGCCAGGTCCGTGCCGGAGACGGGAGCCATCGGACCGGTGTCCGTCAACTGTTCACAGGGGAACTCCTCGTCGGTGTCGGCTTCGTCCCATGTCCACGGTGCGACCTCATCCACGGGCTTCTTCCTTCGTGCGTGCGGTGCCCGGGTGACCTGGTGCGGACGGCCAGAGGGCGATCAGCGTGGCGGCTGCCGCCAGGGCGGCGCCGGCCAGGGCGATACTGCGGGGGCCGAAGTGCGTCATGGTGAGGCCGCCGAGGGAGGAGCCGGCGGCGATGCCAACGTTGTAGGCGATCGAGTTCCCGGCCGAGGCCGTGTCCGTGCCAGCGGGTGCGAACTCCATCACACGGTTCTGCAGCGCCGGAGTCAATGCCCCCATGGCGGACCCGGTGAGCACGAGTGTGCCAGCGGTGACCAGAGGGTTGGTTCCCACGGCGAACATCGCGAGGAGGGTGGCCGTCAGGAGGGCAGCGGGGAGTGCCACGGAGAGCCGCTGGTCACGGTCGGATAGATAACCTCCGACCGTGACCCCGCCGAAGTCGGCCAGCCCTCGAGCCACCAGCAGTGGACTTAGCAGCGCAGCTGGTATCCCGGCGACAACGGTGACGAACGTGGAGGTGTAGGTGAAGAGGGCGAAGAACCCCGCCACCGACAGCGTGGTGACGGCGAGCACCAGCGCGTAGCGCCGGGCGTCGGGTGTGGTGCCGCGCCCAGCGTGCTCGTGGTACGCCGGACTGGCCGGCATCCCCACGGCCAGGGTGAGCAACGCGAGGAGCCCCAGCCCGGCCAGGGCGAGCAACGTCACCCGCCAACTGGCCTCCTGCCCCAGCCAGGTCCCAGCGGGAACGCCCAGCATCGGACCGAGCGAACCGCCGGTGAACACGACGGCGGTCACCCTTCCGCGTACGTGGACGGGGAACATGCCAGCGGCGACTGGTGTCACGACCGCCCAGAAGATGGCCTGGCTGAGCGCGGTCAGGAGACGGGCGGTGAACAGCAGTCCGTACCCGGGCGTCACGGCCGATACGGCGGTCGCCGCCACCAGCACCGCCATGAGCCCGAGCAGCAAGGGCCGGCGCGGCACCCGTGCCACCGCCCAGGCCAACGGCAGCGAGACGACCGCGACCGTGGCCCCGTACCCGGTCACCAGCAGACCGATCCGAGATGACGACACTCCCAGGTCCGAGGACATCACCGACAGCAGACCCACCGGAACGGTCTCCACCGACACGTAGCAGAACGCTGCGACCGAGAGGGCCAGGAGCGCCGCCGTCGGCCGCTTCCCGGCTCCCTGCCATTCCCTCATGTCAGATCACCTCGGATGCCGCGACCTTCTCGAACGCCGTGAGGGCCATCTCGAGGGGTACGGGAGTCAGGGGCCAGCCGTCCGCATCCCTCACCGGCTCACCGAGACGGCGCAACAGGAACATCGAGACCGAGCCGGGAGAGGACGGGATGTGGCCGCGCTTGTTGTCACTGGCCAGCCGTTCGGCCAGCGCCTCACGGTCGACATGCGCAACGAGTTCCCCGCCCATCGCGAGGATCACGGACGTACGGTCCCCGCTCCGAGCCAGCGCGTGGTCCATCAGCGCCTCCATTAGGGACAGTTGCTTGTGTTCTTCCCCCGCGCAACGGGGGCACCCGCATCCGCCGCCGCAGACGCGCCGGCAGTGGTTCCGCGTGCAGCCACACCGCCTCATCGAGGGCGTCGATCGCGAGCGCGGGCCGCAGGGCATCGGGACAGTCGGTGCCGTAGTGATGACGAAGAAGACATAGAGACGTCTGAGGAAGACGGTCTCCACGTGCATGAAGTCGCAAGGGAGCAACGTGTGGGCCTGGGTGCGGAGGAAGGAGCGCCAGGTCTGCAGGCTTGCTCGCTGTGGTGCGGGCGGTAGACCGGAGCGGCGCAGGACGCGCCGGATCGTGGCGGCGGCAACTCGATGACCGAGCCGCCGCAGCTCGCCTGGATCCTGATGTACCCCCAGGTCGGGTTCTCCTTCGCCAAGCGCTGGATGAGGGCCGTAATCTCTTCCGACAGTGGTGGCCGGCCGGGGCCGGTTGGGGTCTGGCGCCATTTCCAGCGCACCAGACGGCGGTGCCAGTTCAGCAGAGTGCCCAGGGTGACCAGCCGATGGCGACGTAAGACGGGTGGCAGGTGCCGTGCGAGAGCGGAGAACACGGCACGATCAGCCCATGAGAGCCGCGGCCGCTCCACCTGCCGGCGCAGCACAGCGACCTCATGACGAAGCACGAGGATCTCAGCATTGTTCGCGGGGGTCGACCGGCCCAGCAAAAGGAAGCAGCCCAACAGCCGACAGAAGATCAGGTAGAGCAGTCGCAGACCCACAATCAGAGATCATGCCCGCACTTGGACCATCACAAAGCCCCAGGTCAACGACAGTACGGCGATAAAGCCACCCTTCAGGCTTCGACGTCCGTGACGAGGATGTGGCCCGTCTCTCGCCGTTCGTGCGACATCACATCAACATGCTCGGCCGGTATTCCTTCCAGCTCCCCGACCTGCCCGGCGGCCTGCGTCCGCTGCGCGATCCCGACGCCACCGACGAGGAGTGACCGGCCCTGGCCTGTGCCGCCGGATGGGAGGAACCTGGAGTCATGGGCGGGAGGTACGTCCGGCGGTGCGGCCAGTACGGCAGGGAGCTGCCCAAGGGCAGCAGGCGGTCGCACCGGTACTGCGACTCGGCCTGTCGTACGAGGGCCTGGCGGGTGAGCCGGCCCGCTGGGCAGCGATCGAAGCCGGCGGTGAGGCATACCGGGCTTGATCGAGGGCCGGAGGCACCCGTGGCCCCGCTCATGCTGCCCGGAGAGACGCTGAGGTTGAGACGTCTTCGCCCGTGGAGCACCCGTTCCCGCGTGAGTGGAACGAGATCGGACCGGCTGGCGGCCAGCCGCGCCACAACATATCGACCGGCACTGTCTGCCGTCACCAGTGGCGGCAGAACTGTCCGTCAGGCGATAGAAGTCGCCTGCCCCTCCTGTCAGCGGCAAAGCTCGGACCGGAGCCGGGCAGCCAGGTCGACCGCCGCCTCGATCTCCTCGCGGCGGATGGACACGCTCTCGACGTTGAGGCCGAACGGCACCTCGAGCCGTCGGCAGAAGGTCATCAGCTCGCGGGCGGTCGCCAGCGCATGCTCGAACGATGCCTGCAGCGTGTCATCGGCGTGCTGGAGTTCGTTGTGGATCCAGCGGGGCACGTCCACGCCGAGCCACCTCAGGAACTCCAGCGTCTTCATCGACCCGCAGACCGAGAACGTGAACACGATCGGGACGGGCGCCAGATCACGGGCGGCGCACTCGTAGCGGTAGTCCGAAACCAGGTCCTTGGCGGCGTTGACGTCGTAAACGACCTGGGTGACGAGGTAGGAGCAGCCGGCCTCCTGCTTCGCGAGCAAACGCAGGTGCTCCGTACCAGTGCGCGTGTGTCGCTCCGGGATCGCGACGCCGCCAAGCAGCAGGTCGGGCCTGAGTTCGGCCCGCAGCGACTGGGCGCGCGACAGAGTGGTGGCAACTGGCGTCTCCCGCGACGCCGCGCCCACGAAGACCGAGAGGACCCGGTCTGGCTGCTCCGTGAGCCAGCTTCGGAAGTCGCTCTCGTCGTACTTGCCGACCGCCCGGTAGACCACGACCGGCAGGTCGAGCTCTCCGAAGTGCCGGGCGAGGTACTCCGCGGGGTCCATCGTCGGCGTAAACGGGAACGGCCGCTCGGCCGGGTTCCGGTCGCTCTCGTCGTCGATGTCGTAGAGCACGAGCCCGTCGGGCTCCAGGCCGTCGAGCCGCTTGCGGGTGATGTCGGCGATCTCCTGAGCCCGCTCGGGGGTGGTCGTCTGCCTGGGCGGCGTCACCGCGAAGAACAGAAACTCACCTGCGCGGTCACAGATGCGCTGCTGGAGGTCCACGGCAGCCACCCTAACCGGCCGGCTCGTTCCGTCGTACTCCGAACGCAGCCGTAACGCCTTGCTACTGACAGTTCCCCGGCACCGTGACTACGTCCCCGCGGGTGCGCCGGGCGTCGCCGGGGGCGAGCAAGCTGGTGAGTTCGGCAATCGCCTCGGGCGACGGTTTGAAGTAGCGGCGGAAGTTCTCCGGCTTCTTGTGCCGGGACTTCGCCATCAGCATCAGCAGCGAGGCGCCCTGTTCACCGAGATGGGTCAGGGCGGAGTGACGGTACTCGTGCAGATCCCAGCCCGTGCCCGGTCCGCGCACGGCGGTGTGCTCGTCGAGCAGACGCGGGCCTGCCCGTACGACAGCCGGGCCAGTCCGGTGTCCGGGCAGACGTCATGGGGGCTGACGACTTTGCCCGGCCCCGGGCGGCGGTGGGTGACGAATACCGGGCCGTGGGTGCGGCCTTTCAGCAGACGGGGCAGGAGCCGGGCGGTGCCGGCGTCCCAGTACACGGTCTCCAGCACGTAGTCCTCGCGCGCCTGGCCGCGGCGGCGGGCCTTGGTCCGGGCGCCCTTCGCCTTGACCGGGCAGCGGCGCGCGGCGAGGTCGAGGTCCTCGATGTTCACGCCGAGGATCTCCTCAGCCCGCCCGGCGGTTTCGTAGAGCATCCGCCACAGCGTCTTCTCCCGCAGGTGTACCTCGCGCCGTGCGATCAGCCGGTCGACCGCCATCTTCGAGCGGGCTGGGGTCTCGGAGTCCGGCACCGCCAGCCGCTTCGCCCAGGCCGGGACCATCGGCCCCTCGTAGCCGCGCTCCCGGCACCAGCCCAGCCAGGACAGCACCCCCGCCCGGCGGGAGTTCCACGTGTTCACCGCGGCGGTGCCCCACAGCAGTTCCAGGGCCTCGCCGATCTCGTCGTCCGCGACCGACGCCAGCGGCCGGGCCTCGCCGAGTCGTTCCGCGGTCTTGCCCACCCCGATCCCGTGGTTGCGGACTGTGTTCGGGTTGCCGAGCGAGTCCAGGAACACGTCCGCCGCCGCGCGGACAGTCAACGCCTTCCCGGCTGGCAGCTGTACGACGGTGGGCACCGCTTCCCCCTTGCCGCAGATAACAGGGCCGCTTCACGCAGCGGCCGGAGAACGTCACCGAAGGTGACGCATCAAGCTACTGCAGATATTGGGGTGTTATCCGTGGGGCGACTTCAGACCGGTCCGCCTGCCGATGCCCCGTCAGCCGCCTACCAGTGCCAACGGAGGCTTAGCGCCGGTTTTCGTTCCGATGTTCCTCGACCCCCTAGAGGCCCGTGGGTTCAGAGAAACCGAAGCCTGTTCAGCGGGAACTCGCGGGTCGGTCCGTGTGCATCAACTGGGCGCATCCGTGAGTTCGGCGGGAACCGTGGGGTGGGCTGCGAGGCGGCGGGCTTCGGTCGTGACCTCGGCATCGACCTGGTCCACGGTTCTGTCGCCGTATTCGAGGACGTCGTACTCATCGTCGAGTTCGGCGAGCCGCTCGGTCAGAGGCAGCTCATGTCCGTAGCGCTGGTGAATCCGGAAAGTGAACTCCCGAGGCGTGAGCTCGCCGGCGAGCATGTGGCGTGCGAGGGCTCGGGCGGCGGCTTCTTGGCCGGCCTCGCTGACGACCGGATAGAAGGTGAGGCCGAGTTCGTCGAGTGCTGCGGGAAGCAAGTCGTGGACGTCGTAGTCCGCCTCGGCGCGCGTGCAGGCGGCGAGGATTCGAAGACCGGGGGTGTCAAGTCCGGCGACGAGCGCATCACAGGCGGCGTTGACGACATCGCTCGCGCGGATTTCCCCCATACTCCAGAGGGCGGCATGATCCTGTAGAGCAATTGCTGCTGCTTCGGTCGACGTCACTCGCTCATGATTCCCTTCACGGTGCGTCCCGGTCGAGCAGATTTCATTGAAGGTGCTGTTCAGCGGCCTGTTCCAGCAGGGCTCGTGCGGAGTCCGCGTAACGCATCGCGGTCTTCTCGTCGAGTCCGAAGACCTCGGCGAGATGGAGCGGGTCGGGCCCGTGGGTCAGGGCCTCTTCGAGTTGCCGGTCGACGCGGAGCCGCTCCAGCGTCGCATCCTGCCCGCGCATCGCGGCACTGATCCAGTGGTTGCTGGCGCGGCTGGTCATGTTGGCGGTCTGGTTGTTGATCAGCAGGTGGAGATTCGCGGTGTTCGGCCACCGGCGACGACGGTGCTCCAACCAGTCCAGCAGCAGCTTCAGGGTGAGATCGTCAAGCGGGCGGGCGCGTGCGGCGATGGTCAGTCGGCGGTTGCCGAGGTCGACGTCGTCGAGCATGAGGTTGGCGACCCGGGCGGCGTGGACCGCTGCGAGGGCGAGGATGAGCCGCGTCGCCGGGGTGGTGGCCGCGGCGACGGAGCGGTCGACCTGGGTGGGGACGAGCGGTTGCAGCACGGCGTACTCGTATTGCCCGACCTTGATCCGGCTGGTGGGGTTGCGGAAGATGATCCCGTTCCGCTTGGCCCAGGTGAACAGCGAGCGCAGGGCGATGAGTTGGTCGTGGCGCTGGTGGCCGTGCAGCCTCTTGATGTAGGTGAGGACTTCGTCGCGGGTCACCTCCCGCAGGTGGTCGTAGCGGTTCGACCATTCCAGCAGGGCCGGGCGGACTCGGTTGAGGTAGAGCCAGACCGTGCCTTCCCGCCGCGGGAGGCTGCGGGGGCCGCCGTCGCGCAGGACGCGGGTCCAGCGCTCGGCCTCCGAGCGGATGCCGGGGGCGAGCCCCTCCAGCCTCTTTGCGATCCAGCGTTCACCCAGCCATGGCCTCGCCGCGGGTCATTGTCAGGACTGGCCGCCACGTCGCAGGCTGGCGAGGAAGCGCCACAGTCCGGGCCGGGGCCGGTCCTGCTCCGCCGGAGTGGCAGCCGCCACCGGTTCCGGTGCGGTGGAATCGGTTGCCGCACCGGCGCTCGGGGCGCTCCGGGCGGTGGCGCCCATGGCCTCCCGCATCTGGAACCGGACCGGGAACGAGCGTAGGCCACGCACATAGGTGGAGGAGCGCCAGGGCAACTGGTCGACCGACAAGCCCAGCTCGAAGTCACATCGCTCGAACAGTCGGCTGACTGCCGTGGTCACCATCATGTCGGCCAGCCCGCGCCCTGGGCACTGATGTACTCCCGTGCCCCACGCCAGGTGGGCACGCGAGCTCTTCGACGCCTCCTGATCGATCGCGCTCAGGAACAGCGGGTCACCGTGCGCCGCTGCGATCGACGCCATGACCGCGTCGCCGGCCGCCAGCCGGAAGTCCCCCAGTACCGTGTCGGCGACGGGGAAACGGAAGGTGCAGTTGGTCCACGGCGGGGTGGCGAGATGCACCCGGTTGACCAGCTCGTCACCATGGCCGGTCGTGAGACTGACCCGCACCGAGGGATTTCCGGTGAGCACCTCCAGCACACTGTTGGTGATCGAGTGGCCCACGAGCTCGGACATGATCACAAGAATCGCGTACAGCTCGATACCGACCTGTTCCACCGACAGGAGCGGGTCGGCTGCCAGCAGCCGCGTGGTCAGGTCGTCACCGGGGTGGGACTTCTTGTACGCAGCCAGCTCGGTGGTCGCCTTCACCAGCCGCTCGGCGGCGGCAGCCGCGTCAGGACCGGCGTCCACCATCCGCCAGGAGTCCATGAAGATGTCGTCGCCCTGCTCGACGGGGAAGCCGAACAGCCGGTTGAGGACCATCAGCGGGAGTGGCCGCGCGACCTGGGCGCACAGGTCCACCCATCCGCTGGTGCCGCCCTCCGCGAAGAACGTGATCAGCTCGTCCATGTACTGGGACACGGCCTTATCCAGCTCCCAGGCCTGCGGCTTTCCCGGGTCCTGAAACGGCATCAGCGCAGAGTCCACGGCCTGACGCGTCCTCTTGTGCCGCTCATCGTCGCGCAACAGCATGTGGCCGAAATCCTGCGACGCCATCAATGGCCAGTCGGACGGCACCCGGCCCTCTCGCAGTGCACGCCAGTTGCCCATGTCCTTCTTCCACAGGGTGTCGTCACGCATCACCTCCCGGACCTCACGGAAGCCGAGAACGAGCCATGCGCGGGCGCCGAACACATCGACCGGCGCCACCTGGCCGTACCGGCTGCGCAACCGCTCGTAGACCAGGGCCGGCCGCGTCTCGAAGTCCCTGGTCATCAGGGGTTCCACACCCGTCAGGGAATACAGGTCAGTGGGGGCGGCAGCGGTGTCCGAACGAGGAGGCACTTGCGATTCCATGAAACATGTCCTTAGGACGACAGCAAAGACCGGCCGGCCAGGCGTCCGTCCGCGCGGGAAAATCCGCACGTCATCCCAGTCGCAGAGCGCGGAAGTGCTGAGAACACCCTCCGATGCGGAGACAGACTAACCACGTTTGACGCGGCTGAATAGTCACCCCTCAAGTTTGCAGTAGATCAGCCGAAATGATACCGAATCGCGTGACTGAGCTTCCCTCCTCGTAGCCCAGGCGTGGGACGAGGGCCAGGGTCGCGCGAGGTCAAGGGGTGACGGGCGCCTGTCCCGCTCGAAAAGTCATCGCCGCAGGCGAGGGGGTGCGGTCAGTCCGCTGGGATCGTGCTCTCCGTGATCGTGTCCTTGCAGTACAAGGTGACGCGGAAGCTGCTGACGGTTCTATCGGTTCTCCTCCGTCGCGGGACGGCGAAGGACGCGGAACTGCTGGTGCTGCGCCACGAGAACGCGGTCCTGCGCCGCCAGTTGGCCGAACCGTTCCCTATGAGCCCGCCGACCGGTTCTGGTTCGCGGCCCTGTCCGGGCTGATACGCCGACGTCACTGGCTCAAGATCCCCTGTCACCCATGGCGCCCTGCTTGCCTGGCACCGCAGGTTCATCGCCGCGACGTGGGACTATATCGCGCGCCGGGGCACCGGACGCTCACCAACCCCGGCCCTGATCAAGAAGCTCGTTCTGCGGCCGGCCCAGGGGAATCCCGGGTGGGGGCACAGGCGGATCCAGGAGATGGCCCGACTTGAGGGTGGTGTCGATGGCGTTCACGGCGTCGTGGGCGGCTTGGTGGGTGAGGTGAACGGCCCTCCGCTGTCAAGTTCCCTTGCAAATACGCTCGCTGATGATGTGCCCGAGGTCGGATGTGACATTGCGCTTGCCGAGAATGTCATCCGTCCTGGTCGGGGGCCCGCACCAGGCCTCACGGTCGTCGGTCGCGGTCACTCGAGTCGGCGCTCTCGCGTAGTGCATGATCCGCGCGTCATGATGATCGATCGTGCTGCTGCGACTGGCTTACCTGGGCGCGACACACGCGTTCGCGATGCTCCGCCTGCTGCCGATGACCGACCGGGACAAGGACGCCGAGATCCTCGCCCTGCGCCACCAGAACACCGTGCTGGAACGCCAACTCGGCAAGGAAAAGATCCGGTTCACGCCCAGCGATCGAGCATTCCTGGCAGCGCTGCTGCACCGGCTGCCACTGCACGTCCTGCGACAGTTACGTCTACTCGTCCGCCCCGACACGGTACTGCGTCGGCACCGCAACCTCGTCGCACGCCGCCACGCCGTCTCCTGCCGGCCCAAACGACCGGGACGACCCCCTACAGTGCGCTCCATCCGCGTCCTGGTGCTGCGCCAGGCGAAGGAGACCCGAGTTGGGGGGTACCGACGCCTGCACGGCGAGCTCCTCGTACTGGGGGTGAAGATGGGCGCGTCCACCGTCCGGGAAATCCTGAAGGAGGCCGGTATCGACCCAGCACCCGAGCGGAACTCCAGCACTTGGGCCACCTTCCTTCGCAGCCAGGCTGATGCCCTGCTGGCCTGCGACTTCATGGAAACAGTCGCCTTGTCGGGGGTTCGGATGTATGTGCTCGTGGTGATCGAACACGGCAGTCGCCGGATCCGGATCCTGGGTGCGACCGCGCATCTGATCGCCTCCTGGGTAGCGCAAGCGGCGAAAAACCTCGTCATGGACCTCGAAGACCTCGGCTGCCGGGCACGGTTCATGATCAGGGACAGGGACGGGAAGTTCCCCGAACTGTTCGATGCCGTCCTCAAGGACGCAGGGATCGACGTCGTGCTCAGCGGCATCCAGATGCCACGAATGAACTCGATCACGGAGCGCTGGATACAGACCTGTCGCCGCGAGCTCCTGGACCGGACGTTGATCTGGAACCAACGACATCTCCTCCACGCCCTGCGCGAGTACGAGCAGTTCTACAACGGACACCGACCACACCAGGGCATCGCCAACGCCAGGCCACTGCACCCATTGCCCCCGCCGATCGACAATCCCGACGCGTTAGCCCGCCTCGAGATACGCCGACACGATCGCCTCGGCGGCATCCTCCACGAATACCGACATGCAGCGTGACCTGCACGGATGAGATTTCCGGCAAGGGCAGTTTGGTCAAGGGCGTCCCGTCGCGCTGTGCCTCGCTCCCACATGCTGCGCGCCACTGGTTCCAGCGCCCGGCCCTGGCTGGTCAGAATGTAGCGGACGCGCGGAGGCCAGCCCGGGGTGCGGTGACGCTCGATGACGCCCGCACTGGTCAACTGGGTCGGCCTGTCCGAGAGAGCGGGCAGGGCGGCGGACAGTTCGGAGTATGTGGTCTGACCGCGGCGCAGGAACTCGCGGACTACCAGCGGCGTCCACCGACCACCCAGCGCGGCGGGGGTGATGTCAACAGGGCACCGCGGTTCGTGGCCAGGCGGAACGAGGGCGCTGTCCGGGCAGTCCAGCGGGCCGTCCTGATCACCCGTCGGTGCGTGTCCAACGGTTTGGTGCGTCACGAAAACCGTGAGCCGTCGGTCGGCCGATGGGCGGGGCGGATCAGTTGCGCGTGCCGGCCGGTGGGCCGACGACGGTGGTGAGCTGGAGTTTGGTCTCGTCCTCACTGCCCGGCGCGGCGGTCATGATGACAATCTTGAGCTCCGTGTCGCCGTCGGTCAGGACATCGCAGTCCACCGTGACCGGGCCCACCGACGGGTGATCGACCCTCTTGTGGACCTCGCGGTTCGCGGTCACCTCTCCCGTCGCCCACAGCTCGGCGAACCTCTCGTTGCCTGCGTTCAGGTCGCGGACCAGCGCGGCCAGGCGGCTGTCCCAGGGGAAGCGGCCGGTGGCGCGGCGCAGATCGGAGACGAGGGCGGCGTCGGCGGTGTCGGGGTCCGTCTCGGTGACCGGCCACAGCGCGAGGGGGGTGTGATCGACGTCCACCGGGAACCTGTCGCGGGCGAAGTTGCGCATCCGCGGCGGCGAGGCCAAGGGGTCTCCCAGCAGGGCGGCCCACCCGTGGTTCCACCACACCAGTTGCCAGTCCGCCGCGAACACGGCCACCGGTACGTCTCCGAGGCGGACGAGTACCCGTTGCATACCGGGCGGGAGATGGTCGCAGATCGTGCCGTCCGCCGGCGGCACGATCTGGGCCAGCCGGTAGAGGTGGTCCCGCTCGGCGGTGGACAGCTGGAGGGCGCGCGCCAGGGAAGCCACCACCGACGCCGAGGGTGTCGTGGCCCGCCCCTGCTCCAGGCGCACGACGTAGTCGACCGACACTCCGGCCAGGTCGGCCAGTTCCTCGCGCCGCAGCCCGACAGCCCGGCGCTTGCGGACGACCGGCAGCCCAGCGGCTGACGGGGGCAGCCGGTTCCGCCACGTGCGGATCATCGCGCCCAGTCCAGCTCCGGGGGGTGTCGTCGTCATGCTCTCCATCCTCCCGCGTCCCCGATCACATGCGGGGGCGCGAGGGTGGTACTGGTCTTCCCACCGTCGAAGCGTCCCTGGTCCGGCTCCCTGGTCAAGGCAACTATCGAAGGCATGACGATCACTTTCATCACCGGAGCCAACAAGGGCATCGGCCGCGAGACCGCCCGCCGCCTCATCGCGTGCGGTCACACCGTTCTCCTGGGAGCCCGCGACCGTGAGCGGGGTGAGGAAGCCGCCGCCGCGCTGGGCGCACGCTTCGTCCCCGTCGACGTGACCGACGACGCGTCCGTGGCCGCCGCCGCCGCGGACATCGCCGAGCACGAGGGCAGGATCGATATCCTGATCAACAACGCGGGGGTACAGGGACCCTTCGATGATCCCGGCGACCTCACCGCCGCCGACGCCCGCGCCGTCCTCGACGTCAACGTCATCGGCGTGGTCCGCACCACCACCGCGTTCCTGCCGCTGCTGCGCCGTTCGGACGACCCCGTGATCATCAACGTCAGCAGCGGCATGGGCTCCCTCGCCTTCACCCACGACCCCCGCCGGTCCGAGTCGCACGTCGTCGTGCCGCTGTACGCCTCCTCGAAGGCGGCGCTGACGATGTTGACCACGCAGTACGCCAAAGGGCTTAAGGGCATTCGCGTCAACGCCGCCGACCCCGGCTACACCGCGACCGACATAAACGGTCACAGCGGCTCCCAGACCGTCACCGAGGGTACGGACGCGATCGTCGCCCTCGCCACCGAGGGGCCCGATGCCGGCACCGGACGCTTCATCGACCGCCATGGCGAGATCGCCTGGTCCTGAGACCGGCGGTGCCGGGTCACCGGCCCTGAAGAACAGAACGGGCGGAACATCGAGACCGGTCCCGGACAGGAGAACCGCTGCCGCTACTGGCGTCGGCGGAACCTCCGGCCAAGGTGATCAGGACGTACGAGCCGGGGCCCGGCACGTCGAGACGGTAGCCGCCGTCGGGGCCGGTGACCGCGCGGTCCAGACGGCGTTCCACATCTCCGCCGCCTTCTTGGTGGTCGCCGCCCTCGTCGCCGCGTTTGTACTCAAGCAGAAGGGCTGGGAGAGCGTCGCCGAGGCAGATGCCGCCGTCGGGATGGCGGAAGGATAACGATGCTGCGGCAGCTCGGGTTCCTGACCGGAACTACGTGACGCACCGGACTTGCGAGTGAGCACGGAGACCACCCGCACCACCCACCTCCTGCGCGCCCTGCTCGTCCTGACGAATCTTGAAGTCAACCGCTGACAGACGATCTACTCCGGAGACTGCCGCCTCCGACCAGCGTGAGAACCTCGGGAGACCGTCACGCCAGCCCTTTGACCTGTGCCTTCAAGTTGGCGGAGGCTCAGTGACCGCCGGTCAGAGCGCCGATGCCCACCTCGGCACGGGACCATCCCCGCGGGTGCGGGGATCAGACTCCGCGACCTGGGGGTTTACCGCCCAGCGTCCCCAGTATTGAACACTTCCAGAAATTCCGACATCAAGGACATAAAGACATCGCTTCCCATGGAGACTTTGCCCTGGGCACTCGCGCATACAACCTTACGGATGGTCAGCAGGGCAGCAGTTGAAACAAGATGAGCAACGCAAACTCCGTACGCGGGTGCCCGGCCGCGGCAGCGGAGCGCACGGGACAGATCGCGAACTCACTCCCCTCGGGTGTGGCGGCTCGAGGGAATTGTCGAGCGGTCCCACTGCTGGGTGGGTCGGCTTCGGATGATGCAGCCGAAGACTCTCCTTCGCAGCATGGCACCAACACCCACGTCCCGCCTAGGCGGCTGCTCCGGAGGCGAGAGGGCGCTGCACGGACGCCTTGGTCCAACCGGGGCTTCCTCACACTCCGGGCGGCCGCCACGCGGCACCTTCGGGGCAGGCACCGCCGACTCTCCAAAGGGGTCGCCGCCGGTCAACCTCCTTGGGGAACTTCTTGTGATGGCAAGGTGATGGCAGTCGCCCTTGCTACGCCATGATCAGCCACCTTTTACGCCGGGCATCGGCGCCTCCACGGTGGAGTCACGCACTCCCCCACCGGAGGTGAACGCAGTGACTTCTCAGTCTGCTGAACGCGGCCGGGTGTACCGGCGTTGTGGCTGCCGCCGCCCGGACGGCCGGCAGTTCGGCGCCGGCTGCCCCCGACTCCAGGACGGTTCAAGGCACGGGACCTGGGCCTTTGCCGTCGACCTGCCCTCGGCCGACGGCAAGCGCCATCCGCTCTGCCGTAGCGGATTCACCACTCGCAAGGCCGCCGAGACAGCACTCGAGCGCGCCCTGGAATCCGAGCGCACCGGCCTGGACCGCAGCGAGGACCTCACCCTCGCCACGTATCTGGCCGAGTGGCTGCGTCTCAAGGGAAAGATGCTCAAGCCCACCACGTTCGCCCGCTACCGCGACCACGTACACGCCGGCCTCATCCCCTCCTTCGGACGGCTGCCCCTGACCGACCTGCGAGCCCGGCACATCACCGCCTGGAGCGAGGCCGAACTCGCCCGCGGACGCGGGCGCACCGCCGTCTACCGGATCGGCGCCACCTTCTCCAGCGCACTCAGCCACGCCGTGCGCACCCGTGTGATCCCGGCCAACCCATGCCGCTACGTCCTGCTGCCCCGACCGGTCGCGCCGGAGCGCATCTGCTGGAACCCCACCCAGGCCGCGGCGTTCCTGCGGCACAACCACGCTCACTAACGGCGACCAGATGGCCGATCTGTTCGAGCTGCTGCTGGGCACCGGCATGCGCCGGGGTGAATCCCTGGGCCTGCACTGGACCGACGTCCACCTGGCCGAGCGGATACTACTGGTGCCCTGGAGCCTGACGGCCGTGAACAACAACCACCTCTACCTCGGCCACCCCAAAACCAAAGCCAGCCGCAACTGGGTCAGCCTGGCCCCGCGCGTGGTCACCGCCCTCGACCGCCAAGCCGCACTCGCCCGGGCCGGCCAGCCCAAAGGGACGCCGCTGGAAGGGCTGGTCTTCAGCCGCCCCGACGGATCCCCGCTGCGCCCGCAAGGCGTGCTGGTCGAGCTGCGGCGGCGCGCCGCCGAGCTCGGCCTGCCGCGGATCGGCGTGCACGACCTGCGACACACCGCCGCCACCATCATGATCAGCTCGCGGGTACCGCTGGCCGTGGTCTCCAAGACACTGCGCCACTCGACACTGGCCACCAACGTCAACCTCTACGGCCACCTGCTCCCCCACGCCGCCCGCGACGCCGTCACCGCCATCAGCACAGCCCTGGAACGCGCCGACCGCAGACACGCCACCACCAATCCTGGCGGAGCGTCAGAACAACGGGCGGCCTGAACCCTCCGCCCGCCCCGCTCCCGCTTGGCTTTCTCTCTGCTGCGGTGCCCCTGGCCAGGGGCACCGCATCGGCGCCGCCCCAGCATTCACCGGGTGTCATCACGTCGCCATCACGTGTCACACGCACGCAAACAGCGGGCCTGCCATCACTGGCAAACCCGCTGGTCACACCGTCGGGACGACAGGATTTGAACCTGCGACCCCTTGACCCCCATTTCGTACTCGTGGGGCGACCGGACCCACGCATTTCTGACTCGCCAGGCGCAGGCGTGGAGCCACTCGGCTCGCCACGCTGGGAGTGTCTGAGACCTCCGTGCGCACCAGGAGGAAGGGATGGGCGATGACCGAGCATCGCAGGCCGGTTGTCTCGTACAAGACGTACCGGGAAGCCGAACGCGCCGTTGACCACCTCTCTGACCACGGGTTTCCCGTGGAGAGCGTGGCGATCATCGGCCAGGACCTGCGCGTGGTCGAGCAAGTGATTGGCCGGGATGGACTACGACGGAGCGGCGAGCGGCGCTCCCCGGTGTCCTGATCGGCTGGCTGTTCGGCCTTGTGAACTGGCTCGATCCCGTCGTCTCCGCCCTGCTCCTCGCCCTGTACGGGTTGATCTTCGGAGCGATCGTCGGCGCGCTGTTCGGCATGATGCTGCACGCCCTGCAGGGCGGTCGCCGGGATTTCGCCTTGCCCCGCTCGATGCAGCCGAGCCGGTACGAGGTCGTCGTGGACCAGGCGGTCGCCGACGAGGCTGTACGGCTGATCGGCGGGCTGCAGACCACCGGCGGAGGGTCCACCTCTACCTGAACGAACATGATCCGGAAAGTCGGCGCAGGCGCCGGACCGGGAGGAGTCCCTTATGGCGAAGGCAGTGGGCATCGACCTGGGCACCACCAACTCGGTGATCGCCGTGTGGGAGGGCGGCGAGCCGTCCGTCGTGCCCAACAGCGAGGGCAACCGCACGACACCGTCCGTGGTGGCCTTCACCGATACTGGCGAGCGCCTGGTGGGCCAGCTGGCCCGGCGCCAGGCGATCCTCAACCCGAAGGGCACCATCTACTCGGCCAAGCGGTTCATCGGCCGGCACTTCGACGAGATCTCCGACGAGGCCAGGGCGGTGGCGTATGACGTCGTCGAGGGCGACGGCGGGGCGGCCCGCTTCAAGGTGCGCGACAAGCTGTACGCGCCTGAGGAGATCAGCGCCCAGGTGCTGCGGAAACTCGCCGACGACGCTTCCAAGCAGCTGGGGGAACGGGTCACGGAGGCGGTCATCACGGTGCCCGCCTACTTCAATGACGCTCAGCGCACCGCCACCAAGGACGCCGGACGGATCGCGGGACTGGAGGTGCTGCGGATCATCAACGAGCCGACCGCGGCGGCCCTCGCGTACGGCATGGACAAGAAGCAACACGAGACCGTCCTCGTCTTCGACCTGGGCGGCGGCACCTTCGACGTGAGCATCCTCGACGTCGGCGACGGCGTGGTGGAGGTGCGCTCCACCGCCGGCGACAGCCATCTGGGCGGCGACGACTTCGACCGGCGTCTGGTGGATTACCTCGCGGACGACTTCCAGAAGGAGAACGGCATCGACCTGCGCAAGGACCCGCAGGCGCTGCAACGCCTGTTCGAGGCGGCGGAGAAGGCCAAGACCGAGCTCAGCTCGGTGACGCAGACGCAGGTGAGCCTGCCGTTCATCACCGCCGACGCCTCGGGCCCCAAGCATCTCACCGACTCGATCATGCGGTCCACGTTCGAGCAGATCACCAGCGACCTGGTGGAGCGGTGCCTGGGACCGGTCCAGCAGGCCATGGCCGACGCCAAGGTCGGCGAGAGCGACATCGACGAGGTCATCCTCGTCGGCGGTTCCACACGTATCCCGGCGGTCCAGACCCTCGTGCGTCGGCTGACCGGCGGCAAGGAACCCAACATGAGCGTCAACCCCGATGAGGTCGTCGCCCTGGGCGCCGCGATCCAGGCCGGGGTGCTCAAGGGCGAGGTCAAGGACGTCCTGCTGCTCGACGTCACACCCCTGTCGCTGGGTGTCGAGACACGCGGTGGCGTGATGACGAAGATCATCGAGCGGAACACCACCATCCCCGTCCGCCGCACCGAAACCTTCTCCACCGCCGAGGACAACCAGCCCGCCGTCGACATCGTCGTCCTCCAGGGCGAGCGCGAACGGGCCGCCGACAACCGGGTGCTCGGCCGGTTCCAGCTCACCGACATCCGCCCGGCGCCGCGGGGCGAACCGCAGATCGAGGTCACCTTCGACATTGACGCCAACGGCATCCTCAACGTCAAGGCACGTGACCGGGACACCGGCAAAGAACAGGGCATCACCATCAGCGAGAGCTCCAACCTGGACCGCAGTGAGGTCGAACGCATGGTCCAGGAGGCCGAGCGCAACCGGGGCCAGGACCAGGCACTCCGCGAGGCCGTCGACGCCCGCAACGAGCTCGACGCCGTGGCCTACCAGGTCGAGAAGCGCCTGGCCGAACTGGGCGATGCAGCGCCCGCGCACGAGAAGGCACGCGCCGAGATGCTCGTGTCCGACGCCCGGGCGGCGGTCAAGGACGAGGCGGGTGTGGAGCGCGTGCGGCCCCTGACCTCCGAGCTCCAGCAGGTGCTCGCCGGACTGGCGGCCCATCAGGGCGCCGCTACCGCAGGCGGTCCCGGCCAGGACACCGGGGGCGGCGCGACCGGTGGCGGCCCGAGCGGCGGTGGCGGTGACGACGACGTCATCGATGCCGAGTTCGACAAGGACTGAGGCGCGCCATGTCCAGCCGCCCCCAGGAACCCGACCGGGCCGCGTCGGAGCCGGTCGAACCGGTCCCGGAAGGCGCCGTACGCCCTCCTCGTGAGGATTTGCCGCAACCGGGTCCGCCGCCCCGGCCGGAAGCGGCGAATGACGAACCGGGACCCGACGCCGCCGGACCCACGCCTGCCGAGGACGAGTACACGACCGTGATCCAGGAACTGGAGGACCGCTGGCGGCGCGCGCTCGCCGACCTCGACAACCTTCGCAAGCGCCACGCCAGGGAACTGGAGCGGGAGCGTACTGTCGAGCGGTCCCGCACGGCGGCCGCCTTCCTGCCCGTCCTGGACAATCTCGAGCTCGCCCTGACCCATGCCGGCGCCGATCCGGGTGCGATCGTGGAGGGCGTCCGGGCGGTCCGCGACCAGGCGGTGAACGTCCTCGAACTGCTCGGCTACCCGCGGCACGCGGAGACCGGCGTCGCCTTCGACCCGGCCCAGCATGAGGTGGTCGGCGTCGTCCAGGACCCCGACGCCCCACCGGGAACCGTCGTCGAGGTGCTGCGCCCCGGCTACAGGGACGGCGAACGACAGCTCAGGCCCGCCGCCGTGACGGTCGCGAAGCGGGAGTGACCGGTCATGGCACGGGACTTCTACGAGGTGCTGGGCGTGTCGCGGACCGCGAGCCAGGACGAGATCCAGCAGGCATATCGCAAGCTCGCCCGCAAGTACCACCCCGACGTCAACAAGGACCCCGGGGCGGAGGAGCGTTTCAAGGACCTCAACGAGGCATACAGCGTCCTGTCGGACCCGAAGACCCGGGCCCGTTACGACCGCTTCGGCGAGGACTTCCGCAAGATCCCCGAGGACTTCGACGAGCGGGTCGCCGCCGGAGCGGGCGGCGGCTTCCGCGCTCGGAGGACCGCGGGCGCGGGCGGCCCCCGTGTCCGGTACGCCACCGGCTTCGGCGACGACTTCGGAGCGGAGGGTATCGACATCGAGGACCTGCTCGGCTCCATGTTCGGAGCCGGCGCCGCCCGAGGCGGCGTGGCCGGAGCGGACCAGGAGGCCGAACTCCCGCTCACCGTCGAGGAGGCGTACCGAGGCGGCCGTCGCACCGTCACGCTCGCCGGTCCCACGGGGCAGCCGCGGCGGTACGAGGTCGACGTGCCACCGGGTGTCACCGACGGGCAGCGCATCCGGCTGTCGGGCGAGGGCGGCCGGGGCAGTGGTGACGCCCCCGCGGGCGACCTGTACCTGCGAGTACGTATCCAGCCCCACCCCCGGTTCCGGCTGGACGGCCGCGACGTGCACGTACAGGTCCCGGTCGCCCCCTGGGAGGCGGCCCTGGGCGCGACCGTGCCGGTGCCCACCCCCGGCGGCGGCACGGCCAAGGTCACGGTGCCCGCGGGCTCGTCCAGCGGCCGGCGGCTGCGGCTGCGCGGCGAGGGCATGCCGAACCCGCGAGGCGCGAACGGCGACCTGTACGCCGAACTCCGTGTCATGGTGCCGCCCGCCCTCGGCGACCGGGAGCGCGAACTGTTCGAGGAGCTCGCCGCCACCTCCTCGTTCGACCCCAGGAGGACGCGATGAACGACCGACCCGCGGGAGCGGCAGGCATCGGCCGGGCCGGCGTGGGCGACCGTCCGGTACGGACGGGCGCCGACGTCACCGCCTCGGCGGCTGTCCGGTACGCGCTCGTGCCTGTCCCCAGGCTCTCGCTGGACACCCTGACCCGTCGCTCGGGCCTCCACCCCGATCTGATCCGCCGGTTCGTCGCCCTCGGCCTGGTCGACGCCGAGCGCGATGCCGCGAAGCACCTGGTGTTCGACCCCACGGCCCCGGCGGTCCTCGCCCGCATCCAGCGGCTGCGCTCCGGACTCTGCCTCAACTACGCATCCATCGGTCTGGTGCTGGACCTGCTGGACCGCATCAGCCTGCTCGAAGCCGCCCTGCACCGCGCCGGCACGAGGAGTGAAACACCCCCATGGACATGAACAGTCTCACCCAGAAGTCCCAGGAAGCCCTGCAGGAGGCCCAGACCGCGGCCGTCCGCAGGGGGCAGACCGAGGTCGACGGGGAACACCTGCTGCTTGCGCTTCTCGGTCAGGAGGACGGTCTGATCCCGCGGTTGCTGCAACAGGCCGGCACCGAGCCGAAGGAGCTGCGCGCTGCCGTGCGCGAGGAACTCTCCCGCCGTCCGAAGGTCACCGGCCCCGGCGCGGCACCCGGCCAGGTCTTCGTCACTCAGCGCCTCGCCGGCCTGCTCGATGCCGCCGAACGGGAGGCCAAACGCCTCAAGGACGAGTACGTGTCCGTGGAGCACCTCCTGCTCGCCCTGGCCGAGGAGGGCTCTTCAACCGCCGCCGGGCGACTGCTCAAACAGGCCGGCATCACCAGGGACTCGTTCCTGAGCGCGCTCACCCAGGTCCGCGGCAACCAGCGCGTCACCTCCGCCAACCCCGAAGTGGCCTACGAGGCTCTGGAGAAGTACGGCCGCGATCTCGTCGCCGAGGCCAGGGGCGGCAGGCTCGACCCGGTCATCGGCCGGGACGCCGAGATCCGCCGCGTCACCCAGATCCTCAGCCGCAAGACCAAGAACAACCCCGTCCTCATCGGCGACCCCGGCGTCGGCAAGACCGCCATCGTCGAGGGCCTCGCCCAGCGCATCGTCCGCGGCGACGTGCCCGAAGGACTCCGCGACAAGACGGTGTTCGCCCTCGACATGGGCTCCCTGGTCGCCGGCGCCAAGTACCGCGGTGAGTTCGAGGAACGCCTCAAGGCCGTGCTCAGCGAGGTCAAGGCCGCCCAAGGGCGCATCCTGCTCTTCGTCGACGAACTGCACACCGTCGTCGGCGCGGGCGCCGCCGAAGGCGCCATGGACGCGGGCAACATGCTCAAGCCCATGCTGGCCCGCGGCGAGCTCCATATGATCGGCGCCACCACGCTCCAGGAGTACCGCAAACACATCGAGAAGGACGCCGCGCTGGAGCGCCGCTTCCAGCAGGTGCTGGTGGACGAGCCGTCCGTCGAGGACACCATCTCGATCCTGCGCGGACTGCGCGAACGCCTGGAGGTCTTCCACGGCGTGAAGATCCAGGACACCGCGCTGGTCTCCGCGGCCACCCTCAGCCACCGCTACATCACCGACCGATTCCTGCCCGACAAGGCCATCGACCTCGTCGACGAGGCATGCGCCCGGCTGCGCACCGAGATCGACTCGATGCCCGCCGAACTCGACGAGATCACCCGCCGCGTCACCCGCCTGGAGATCGAGGAGGCGGCCCTGTCCAAGGAGACCGACCCCGCCAGCAAATCCCGCCTGGAGGAACTGCGCAGGGAACTGGCCGACCTGCGCGGCGAGGCCGACGCCAAACACGCCCAGTGGGAGGCCGAACGGCAGGCCATCCGCCGCGTGCAGGAACTGCGCCAGGAACTGGAGCAGATCCGCCACGAAGCGGAGGAGGCCGAACGCGCCTACGACCTCAACCGAGCCGCCGAACTGCGCTACGGCCGCCTTCAGGACCTGGAGCGCCGGCTCGCCGCAGAGGAGGAGCAACTGGCCGCCAAACAAGGACAGAACCGGCTGCTGCGGGAGGTCGTCACCGAGGAGGAGATCGCTGAGATCGTCGCCGCCTGGACCGGCATCCCCGTCGCCCGTCTCCAGGAGGGCGAACGCGAGAAACTGCTGCGCCTCGACGAGATCCTGCGCGAGCGGGTCATCGGCCAGGACGAGGCCGTCAAGCTCGTCGCCGACGCCATCATCCGCGCCCGCTCCGGCATCCGCGACCCACGTCGCCCCATCGGCTCGTTCATCTTCCTCGGCCCCACCGGCGTCGGGAAGACCGAGCTGGCCAAGACCCTCGCCCGGGCCCTGTTCGACTCCGAGGAGAACATGGTCCGCCTCGATATGAGCGAGTACCAGGAGCGTCACACCGTCAGCCGGCTCATGGGCGCACCGCCCGGATACGTCGGCTACGAGGAAGGCGGCCAGCTCACCGAGGCCGTACGCCGCAAGCCGTACTCGGTTGTGCTGTTCGACGAGATCGAGAAGGCGCACACCGATGTCTTCAACACCCTGCTGCAGATCCTCGATGACGGCCGCATCACCGATGCTCAGGGCCGCACTGTCGACTTCCGCAACACCGTGATCATCATGACGTCCAACATCGGCTCCGAGCACCTCCTCGACGGCGCCACCGCCGAGGGTGAGATCAAGCCCGACGCCCGCGCCCTGGTGATGGGCGAGCTGCGCGGGCACTTCCGCCCGGAATTCCTCAACCGCGTCGACGACATCGTGCTGTTCAAGCCGCTCGGTGAGCGGCAGATCGAGCGGATCGTGGAGCTGCAGTTCGACGAACTGCGCCGCCGACTCGCCGAACGCCGCATCACCGTCGAACTGACCAACGCAGCAAGGGAATTGATCGCCCACCAGGGCTACGACCCGGTCTACGGGGCCCGACCGCTGCGCCGCTACATCTCCCACGAGGTCGAAACCCTCGTCGGACGGTCCCTGCTGCGCGGCGACGTCCAGGACGGCGCGAAGGTCCGCATCGACGCCGAGCACGGAGAACTGGTGGTCACCTACGACCAGCCCGAGGACGTGAAGGGAGCGAGGGCGGCATGAGCACCGTGCAAGCCACCAACATCACCTGCCCGCACTGCGGGCGTACCAACCGGGTGCCGGCGGCCGCCGAGGGCCGCCCCAGGTGCGGCAACTGCAAGCAGCCGCTGCCGTGGATGGCCGACGCGGGCGACGACGACTTCACCGACGTCGTCGAGCAGGCCACCGTGCCCGTCGTCGTGGACCTGTGGGCCACCTGGTGCGGCCCCTGCCGCATGGTCAGCCCCGCACTGGAGGAAGTCGCCGCCGACCTCGCAGGAACGATCAAGCTGGTCAAGGTCGACATCGACAAGAACCCGCGCCTGGCGCGGCGGTTCGAGGTGCAGGCGGTACCGACGCTGCTGGTCCTCGACAAAGGACAGACCATCGCCCGACAGGCGGGTGCCGCACCTGCCCCTGCCTTGCGGCGGTGGGTGGAGCAGTCGCTCGCGGGCCGCGCACCGGCTGGGAAAGGATGATCGGCCATGACCGTACGAACCGACCCCCACCTCGCCCTCGTACGCCCCGTCACCCCGCGTGCCCCGGGGTGCGAGGAGTGCCTGGCCACGCATTCCCCCTGGGTCCACCTCAGGCTCTGCCTGACCTGCGGCCACGTCGGCTGCTGCGATTCCTCGCCGAACCGGCATGCCCGCCGTCACGCCGCTGCCGACGGCCATCCGATCGTGGCGTCGCTGGAGCCCGGCGAGGACTGGCGGTGGTGCTTCGTCCATGAGGCGTTCGTGTGATGCCCGGCGACGAGACGCGGCCCGGCTCAGCGCCTGTGCCGGACGAGGCGGAGGAGAGCGTCCCCTTCGAGACTCCTGACATCTACGGCGCCTATCCCCGCCTGTCGGACGACCAGATGGCCCGCCTGGCACAGCACGGCTGGCGGCGCGCGGTTGACGCCGGTGACGTGCTGATCCGGGAGGGTGAGCGGTGCGAGACGTTTTACGTCGTCCTCAGTGGTTCGGTCGCCATCGTCGAGGGCTACGGCACGCCTGATGAACACCTGCTACGTGTACACGGCCCCGGCCGCTTCATCGGCGAACTCGGCCTCCTGAACGGACAGGTGGCCTTCTACACCGCCGTGGTCAGGGACCCCGGCGAGATTCTCGCCCTGTCCATGGACCAGCTGCGTGACCTGGTGACCCGGGACTCCATCCTTGGTGATGTGGTGCTGCGCGCCTGCCTGGGCCGCCGTGCTCTGCTCGTCGGGCAGGGCGCCGGTTTCCGCATCATCGGCTCGCGCTATTCGCCCGACACTCGGCGGCTGCGCGAGTTCGCCGCCCGCAACCGGCTGCCGCACCGCTGGATCGATCTGGAGACGGACGAGGAGGCCGAGGCGCTGCTGCGCCGCTTTGCGGTTGGTCCGGAGCAGACGCCGCTGGTGATCTGGCGGGACACGACCTTGCTGCGCAATCCGAGCAACGCCGAACTGGCCCGGTTCATCGGCCTGCCGCCCCTGCCGTCGAGCAACGGCCACGGCGATCTCCTGATCGTCGGCTCCGGTCCGGCCGGCCTCGCCGCCGCGGTGAACGCCGCCTCGGAGGGCCTCGGCACGACCGTGGTCGAGGCGATGGCCACCGGTGGACAGGCCGGGACGTCCTCCCGCATTGACAACTGCTTCGGCTTCCCTTCCGGCATCTCCGGCGCCGAACTCACCGAGCGCGCTGTGCTCCAGGCGGACAAGTTCGGCGCCCGGATCAGCGTCCCGGCGGAGGCGGCCCGGCTCGAACCGCGGGACGGCGACTACGCCGTCAGCTTCGCCGACGGCAGCGAGATCACCGCCCGTACCGTCGTCCTGGCCACCGGCGCTCGCTACCGCCGCCTCCATGTACCCGGCATCGAACCGTTGGAGGGCGCGAGCGTCCACTACTCGGCGACCGTCTACGAGGCCCAGCAGTGCCGTACCGACCCGGTGGCGGTGGTCGGCGGCGGCAACTCCGCAGGCCAGGCCGTGCTCTTCCTGGCCGGGTACACACCGCAGGTGTATCTGCTCGTCCGTGGGCCGAGCCTCGAGGCGCACATGTCCCGCTACCTGATCGATCAGATCGAGCGCCACCCGCGGGTGCGCGTGCTGCTGCACACCGAGATGACCGAGGCACTCGGCGACAAGGCGCTGGAGGCGGTCACCGTGGTCGACCACCGTACGGGCGAGCACCGCCACCTCGCGGTGCGGGCCCTGTTCGTCTTCACCGGCGCAGACCCTCACACCGAGTGGCTGTCCGGCGCGCTCGCCCTCGACGCGCGCGGCTACGTGCTCACCGGCGCGGAGGCGCAGGCGTGCTCCGTTCCCGAACTGTGGCAGAGCCAGGGCCGCGACTGCCTGACGTTGGAGACCAGCCTGCCTGGCGTCTTCGCCGCCGGCGACGTCCGCAGCGGCTCGGTGAAGCGTGTGGCCTCCGCGGTCGGCGAAGGCGCGATGAGTATCCACTTCGTGCACCGCTACCTGGGCCACGCGGCCGCGCCGGGCGGCACCGACAGCTCCCCGTACACCCGTCCGAAGGAGTCCGCTTGGCTCGCATGACGCCCAGCGGGCGAGGAGATCACGAGAAGGAGGCGATGGGAATGACCATGCCCGTCCGGCGCCACCGCGGTGGCGCAGTGCAGGACAGGCCCCTGGGCTGGGCACGCGATCCGGTGACGGAGTTCGACCAACTGCTCAGCGAGATGGGCGGACTGATCGAATCCGCGGTGGGAGGCGTGGCGCCCGCAGTCGCGTGGACACCCCTGGCGGATGTCACGGAGTCCGACGACGCCTTCCACGTCGAGATCGAACTCCCCGGCGTCAAGAGCAAGGACATCGACGTCGAAGCCAACGGCCAGGAGTTGGTGGTCACCGGAGAGATCAAGGAGAAGGAACGCAAAGGCGTCCTGCGCCGGAGCACCCGCCGCACCGGAGCCTTCGAGTACCGGCTGCGGCTGCCCGGAGAGGTCGACACCGAAAAGATCAATGCGCAGACGTCGGACGGGGTGCTCACCATCACCATCCCCAAGGCCGAGGTCGCAAAGCCGCGGCACGTCGAGATCAGCGAGACGAGTGAAAGCACCGAGAGCAGCGGATGAGACGCGAACGCCGCGGTTCCGGACACACGTCCGGCACCGCGGCCGGTCCGGCGACGCTCGACACCCGGGTGACTCAGCCGAAGGGGGAACAGACTCAGCGGTGCGCGGTGGCCCATGTCCGCTTGGTCCTCGCGGTCGAATGCCCGTGCGCAGCGCTCGGCGTCCTGGGCCGTCGGATAACGCTTGCTTCCCTCCGCTCCGCCCCACGCGCGCAGTGCCAGAGCATCGTGTCGCCCTCATGGAGAAAGTGAGAACGGTGTCCCAGAAGGTGGCAGCGCAGCGCAGAAGACCACGCCATGCGGACCTGCCCATTCCGGCCTGTTCTGCCCCTTTCCGGGCAACAGCCCATGGCCCTGAACGAGGAGGCGTGGCATGACCACCACTGCCGAGCTCGGTGTCGTCACGACCAACAGGTCCCCGCCCGGCGCAACAGCGCACCGGGCGACCCCATGACCAGCGGTGACCGGGGCAGAAGAAAGGCAGCTATGAAATACGACGGATTCCTCGCCCGTGTGCGCGAGCGAGGCGAATACAACGACCAGGACGAAGCCGCGGACGTCACCAACGCCGTGCTGGAAGTGCTGGCCCAACGGATCAACCCGGGAGAGGTCAAGGACCTCGCATCCCAGCTGCCCGGCCCGCTGGGACAAGTCCTGGACCATGCCACGCCGCAGCAGGCGCGAGGCTTCGGAATCGAAGAGTTCTACCGCCGGGTCGCCGAGCGCACCCATGCCCGGCCGCGTACGGCGCAGTGGGACGCCAGCGCGGTCCTGACCACCGTTGCCGATGCTGTCACCGGCGGAGAGCTGAATCAGATCATCAGCCAACTCCCCTCCAGTTACGCGGTCCTGTTCGGCAAGGCCGACCTCGCGGACTGAGCTCGTGAGGCGCCAGAATGAAAGGCTCACGAAAATGGTTGATACAGGCTTCTCCTCGTTCTACACCATGGTGGACAAGGTAAATCGGCTTCTCAAAGACGTCGAGGAGGCTTTCGAGTGGCCCAAAGAGCTGCACCCGCTTCGGGATCGTCTCCCGGTCAAGACGGCCGGGTCCGGAGCGAATTCCCCTATGCGGTCGAGGGCGGCAGCGAGAAGCTGGTGCGCACCGTACTGAAAACTCTGGAGCGCCATGTGAGTGCCGGCGAATGGCAGCACCTCAAATCCCGGGTGCCGAACTCGTTTGCCGCGCTCCTGCCGTGACCCGGTCGGAGGAGGTCATGAGCGCGGCCCGACGCGCCGAGCAGGCCTACGGCGCCCTGGCCGGGACGAGCCTCTGGTCGGCTGCCGGGCAGGTCGAGGGCCCGATGGTGCCGCTGGTGCCGCACCGGGAGAAAGGTATGGCCGAGACCGCTCTGCCCGAGCGGCGGGTCAAGCGTGCTCAGAGCATGACGTACAGACTCGGGACACCGAGACCGACCGTGATCGCCTGGATCGCCTGGATCAGGGCGTACAGGCCCCGCTTTGTTCCCGGCGAGCGGAAGCCGGGGCGCAGACGAACCTCCTGTGGCAGCAGCCACCCATCACGACCGACAGCAGCATGAACCTGGATCCGCCTACCCGAGTGATCGATCGGACGAGCCCGCGCCGCTTGCATTCACAGTGATCGCCTGAGGCCCCTGCATGCGCGGGTATGGCGCTGCAGATGTGCGGCACCATACCCGCCGCTTCCCGGAGACGGAGCTAGGCTCGGCATCCACCGACGTCAGCGTCTGCGTCCTCGCAGTGCCGACGCCACGGATGCGCTCTCCGGCTCTTGCGGTCACGGATCAGGGGGCTGCCACTCGAACATCAAGATCGTGGCGTCGTCCGGACGCCAGATCGTGCCCCATGCCGTCAAAAATTGTGACGTGCAAAACATCCTCGGTGAACGCATGGTCGAAAGTATCGCCGCCCAGTTCGTACGCAGGCTCCAGAACCGCCGTCGAAACGACCCGCCCGGTGCCGATCGACCGGGGAGGGAGAAAAGCCCTCACCATCTCCGTGGGCAGGTGCATCGGCCTGGTAGGCATGCGCTGCGCGATGGTGTCGCTGTAGGTGCGCTTGGATGTGATGATCAGTGCGAGGAGCAGCGCCGTCGTTCGACAGGTGATGCCAGCTGGGCTGCTCTGAGCAGTTCCTCTAGCAGCCGCTCACCGGACCCGATGGACATTTTCCGGTCCATGCCTTCGATGATCCCCGCGAGATCGAGCCGCCACAATCTGACCTCTCCGACATCCGAGATGTGCGCCGATCAGCCTGGGTGCTGGAGCTTGCCCTTGCGGATCGGCCGGGCATCGGGATCGGCTGACGACATCAGCCGGTCGGGGATCGTGCGGATGCCCGCAAGCCGTACAGATGTCGGCTCCAGGCCGGCGGGTGCCCGCCGCGGTCTCGGCCGGCTCACCGACCAGGACCGCTTTCGGTAGCACCTTGGACGTGGACGAGGGCCTGCGGCGAGCCAGCAGATCGTTGCAGCAGCCGAAGAAGCAGAGCGCGCTGACGCTGTTTGGCCGTGGTCTGCACCGCCTGGTCCGGTCGCCACTCACAGCAGGAGGTCGAAGACGGCTCGGGCCTCGTCCCAGTGCTGGGTCTGGGGGTTCTTCAGGTCGGGGTGGAGGATCTTGAAGCACTGAGCAAGGGCCAGGCTGAGTCCGCCGATGATGTCCGGATAGGCCGCCTCGGTCTCTTCGTCGGGCGTGCGGTCCAGAGCGGGGTGGGTGGCGAGCTGTTCCAGGATCGGTTTGAGTTCTACTTCCTGGTCGATCTTCCGGAAGTGGTGAATGCTCTCCTGAAGGCCTTTCGTGATCGGTAGGTCACAGGTCCGGATGATGTCGCGCCCGTTGGCCTTGGCAGTTGCCTGGGCGACGGTCAGCAGATCGTAGAGCTTGGCGTCGACGAAGTCGCTGTAGCGCTTGAGATCGTTCTTGTCGACGTCCAGCCCCGCGGCCGCGCGGAAGAACCTTTCGAACCTGGCGATGGACATCACGGTCATGACGGCAACCTCCGGCTGCGGGCGCCGGGGCGGCTCCCGGCCCCTGGGCTTTCCATTCAGCCTGGCCGACGGGGCGCGCGAACGCATGCGCATGTCGGGCCCAATTAGCCTCCCTGTGTTGCCCTGCCAGGCCCAGGCGTCCGACTGCCCGAGTAGTCGGACGGGCGTGCGGATGGACAGCAGGAAGCGCTCGGGAGAGGCCGGTGAACAGCAGCCAGGGCCGGTTGACGCGGACCAGCCTGCCTAGCGGCCGCAACCGCCCGCGGACGAGCGGTGCCTCGTTGGTGTGCTGGATCCTCCCGGGTGGCAGGGCGTTGCCGGACTCTGAGATCAGCGCTCCGATCACGCCGAGGGCCGCTCCCCCCAGCCTGTGGGCGGCGCGCATCAGGCCGAGCATGGGCAGCGACAGCAGCGCGATGTGCTCCGGCGGGCTGATCATGGCGATCACGGGGCGGGTGTTGTCCTGGTAGGGCAGGTCCCGTTCTTCAGTCGCTTCGCGACCTCCGTTGACCATCCCGGATCGGCCACGAGGACGACGTTGAGCCGCGGCCGCTGGGGGTGAACAGGCGGCGCTGGGGGTGTGGTCATCGATTGCCCTGTACGCGAGGGTGCCGGTTTGTGGGTGTAGGTTCGGCCGGGGGTCGCGCGGCCGACGCGACCCGGCGGGGCGTTCCGGCTAGGCTCACATCCGTGACGTGGCTGCGGGCCTTCGGGGAGGTCGTGCGATCCGGGCTCACGATCGAGGAGACGCGGCTGGAGCCCCTGCTCGCGCTGCGCACGGCCGCTGGGGTGGCCATCGTCATCGGGCCGGCGCTGTGGCTGGTCTCCCCTGCGTATGCCGCGTCCGCCGCCCTCGGTGCCTACTCCGCGGGTGGGGCCACCTTCCAGCGCACCTGGCGTCCACGCAAGGTGATCGCGCTCGGCGCGGGCGCGGGGCTGGCGCTCAGCACCTTCGTGGGCTACCTGGCGGCGGGGCGACTCGTGACGTTCCTCCCGCTGCTGGCCGTATGGGCCTTTGTCGCGGGGATGGCGTGGGCCGTCGGCTCGACCGCTGGGATCGTCGCAGCGACGACCGTTGGCAGCATGCTGGTGACCATCACCCTGCCCACGAGCGTCGGGCGAGCCCTGGAGCACGCCGGGGTCATCGCGCTCGGGGGCGTGGCGCAGGCCGTGCTGATCCTGCTGTTCCCGATCCGTCGTTGGGGGGCGCATCGTGACGCGCTCGCCGACGCCCTGGCCGCCGTGGCGGACTACGCCCGCCGGCTGCGGCACGACCCGGCCGCCCCGTTCGACCCGGAACCGTTGATGGCGGCCCGGGACGCGGCCGCCGTGACGCCATCACAGGCCCGCACCCGTCCCCCCGTCCTTCACGGCCCCCGGGGACTCGCCGAGCGCATTCGGCCGGTCGTCGCCGCACTCGCCGACCCGGACGTCGGCGCCCCGACGGAGGGACCCGGGCGGGACCGCGCGCGGGAGTTGCTCGACGCGGCCGCCGACGTTCTGGATGCGGTCGCCCGCTCGATCCGCCGCGGCACTCCCGCCGAGGTGCGGCCCGGGAGCTCGGACGTCCTGCGCGTCGACGAGGAGCACGAGGTACTGGAGGGCCCCGCGAGGCAGGCCGCCGAGCGGCTCGTGGAACTGCTCGGCGAGGCGTTGGAGATCGCCGGGAGTGGTGGCGCGCGCGGGAGGACGCCCACGCTGCCCGGCCCCGCGGGCGCCCAGTTCCTGGTACGCCCGACAATGTTCCGGCTGGTCCCGGTCGTCCTCCGGGCGGTCCGCCGTGAGCTCCGCCGGGACTCGCCCGTGTTCCGGCACGCCGTCCGCCTGGCGGCGGTGGCCACGCTCGGCTATCTGATCGCCGCCCGGCTCCCCCTGGGCCACGGCTACTGGGCGCCCATCGCCTCGGTGATGGTGATGCGGCCGGACTTCCACCGGACGTACGCGCGCGCGGTGGCCCGTCTCGCCGGGACCCTGGCGGGGGTCGCGCTCGCCACCGGGATGGTGCGGGCCCTGGGACCGGATGCCCATGTGTTCGGCGCGCTGGCGGTGGTCTCGGCGGGCCTGTCGTACACGCTGATCCGTACCGGCTACGCCTACTCCCAGTGCTTCACCGCCGCGTACGTCGTCTTCCTGCTCGGCATGGGCGGCCAGGCGTGGGAGCAGACGGTCCCGGAGCGGGTGGTGCTCACCCTGCTCGGCGGGGCCCTGGCAATGCTGGCGTACGTGGTGTTCCCCGCATGGGAGACACCCCGGCTGCCGGGCCGGCTTGCGGATTGGCTCGCAGCCAACGGCCGCTATGCGGCCGCGGTGCTCCGCAACTACGCCGAACCGACCCGGGAGCATCACGCCGACATGCGCAGGGCACTGCTGGCGAGCAGGGAGGCACGTGCCGCCTGGCAGGAGGCATACGACCGGGCAAGGCGGGAACCAGTCCGCCCCAGGGGGCTGACATCGCGCGAGGCGCAGGAGGCGCAGGAGGCGCTCAAGGGGTTCGGCCGCGCGGCGATGCTCATGGAGAGCCACGTCCCGCGGGCCGACAGCCGTGTCGTCCCCGAGGCGGAGCGGTTCGCCGAGGCCCTGGAGGCGGACACCGCGCAGGCGGCAGCCGACGTGCGCGAGCACAGGAATCCGGACTGGGGGCGCGTGGAGGAGGCGCTCCACGCGTGGGAGGGCGCCGCCGGGAACCGGAGCCCGGTCGTGCGGCGCGAGGCGGAACTGCAGAAGCAAGCCTTGGAGGACCTCGCGACGGCCGTGAGCCGCACACCCCTGGAACGGGACGTCGGCTCTGCTCGCGAGGAGCAGCGAGTGCGGGCGGCCGCGGCAGCGGAAGGTGACGGATCAGGACCCGCGCACCGGGGTGGGTGACGAAGTCGGCGACGGGGAGCGCCACGCCTCCTGGAACAGGAAGTAGTCTCCCGGCCGCGTCGAGCGCCGCCACACGTACACCTGTGCCGCTCGGAAATACGGTTCGATGCTGTGTACTGCGGCGATGCCGTTCGGTCAGGCAGCCTGGCGGTACTCGTTGATCAGGCCACCGAGAACGGGCCGTCGTTCGATTCGATGGGGCGTGAGGTCGGTGACGTTGGCCAGGGCGGGTAGTTCGGTACTGTCCGGGGGGAGTTGCTGCCGGGACTGGTGGGGGCGGTGCTGGTTGTAGTGCCGGATGTACTCGGTCAGCACCTTCACGGCATGGGCTTCGTTGCAGATCAGGATCCGGTCGAGGACTTCGCGGCGTAGGGTGCCCACGGCTCGCTCGCAGACTGCGTTCGCTTTCGGCGCCCGGGGCGGGTTGAGCAGGATCTCCATGTCGTCGGCCTGGAAGACGGCGTCGAAGGCGCTGGTGTACGTGCTGTCCCGGTCCCGGAGGAGGAGGCGCGGGGAGTGCAGCCGGCACCCCAGCGTCATGGTGAGGTTCCTGGCCTGCTGGACGGTCCATGGGACGGTGGGGTGCGCGGTGACGCCGGCGAGGTGAACGCGCCGGGTGTCGTGTTCGATGAAGACCAGGGCGTACAGGCGCTTGAGGGTGATGGTGTCGATGTGGAGGAAGTCGGCGGCGAGGATGCCGTGGGCCTGGGGGTGAGGAATTCACGCCAGGGAGGGCTGGAGCGCTGCGGAGCGGGATTGATGCCGGCCGCGTGCAGGATCTCCCAGACTGTGGACAGGGCGATCTGGTAGCCGAGGCGTGCGAGTTCGCCCTGTGTACGGCGGTGCCCCACGTACTGTTTTCCTTGGCCAGGCGCAGGATGAGCTGTTTGATGGTGGGCGCGGTGGACGGCCTGCCGGGGCGGCGCTGGGGAAACGTCCACTTCCGCGCCAGGAGTTGCCGGTGCCAGGCCGGCAGCGTGGTAGGAGTGACTGCGAATACGCGGCGCCAGCGTTCCCGCGGGATTAGCCGGGAAAGGACGGCGAGCCAGATTCGGTCGGCGGGCTCGTAGCGGACTCGGGCGTTCTGGCGGCGTAACACCGCGTTCTCGTGCCGCAACGCCAAGACCTCCGCGTCCTTGGCCACGCGTCAGCGCAGCACCGCTGCAGGCACCTTGATCAGGTCCTCCGGACCGGCGCGGTGACGATTGAAAGCGGCAACGGCAGATCATCCCAGGCGCCGAGCAGGCCGCCGCCCTGTGCGGAGAAGCTGCAGGACAGACCCAGAATCGTATTTCCGAGCGGGACACGCACTCCAGCACGATTCGGGACCGCAAGGCCAGAGCCTGAGCCGTCGACCGGCGACGCACCCACCCCTCAAGCACGGCACGCTGAGCATCCGTTACCGACAACGGCGGGATCTTCGGTCCACGACGATTCACACCAAACCAACGACGAACCTCTGACTCAGGTCAATTTGCGGCGCATCACACTAGTGTGATGCGCCTGAAATCGCAGGCTTAAGTCTCTCTCTGATCCTCGGTGGCTGGCGGAGTGACCTTGGTGAGGTAGTCGGCGAGGGATTTGAGGATTTCGTCGGCGGTCTTGGTCCAGGTGAAAGGCCTGGGGTTCTCGTTCCACGAGTCGATCCAGGCCTTGATGTCATCCTCCAGCGCCTTCACCGAGGTGTGGACGCCGCGGCGAATGAGCTTGTCGGTCAGCAGGCCGAACCACCGCTCGACCTGGTTGATCCAGGAGGAGCCGGTCGGAGTGAACTGGACGTGGAAGCGGGAGTGCTTGCCGAGCCAGGTCTTGATCTCGGGGGTGTTGTGGGTGGCGTAGTTGTCACATACCAGGTGCACGTCGAGCCCGGCGGGAACCGCCTTGTCTATCGTGACCAGGAACTTCTTGAACTCGACAGCCCGATGGCGGCGGTGCAGTTCACCGATGACAGTGCCGTCGGCGATGTTGAACGCGGCGAACAGGCTGGTGATGCCGTGCCGCAGATAGTCGTGGGTGCGCCGCTCGGGCATGCCCGGCATCATCGGCAGCACCGGCTGCGAGCGGTCCAGCGCCTGAATCTGGCTCTTCTCGTCCACGCACAGCACCACGGCCTTCTCGGGCGGGTGGTGGTACAGGCCGACGACGTCGACGACCTTCGCGACGAACTGCGGGTCGGTGGAGAGCTTGAAGGCATCTTGCAGGTGCGGCTTGAGGTCGAACTTCTTCCAGATCCGTCCGATGGTGGACTTCGACAGTCCGGTGCGGGCGGCCATGGAGGCCCGCGACCAGTGCATGTCCTGGCCCGGGGTGGATTCCAGCG